>JBEGRA010000178.1:0-3135 GCA_041180705.1 Pseudomonadota bacterium
CGCGACGCGTCGAAGGTGGCCTTGCTGGCGCTGGCCGCCGAGTGCCGCGCCCGGGATATCGGCCTGATCGATGCCCAGTTCCATACCCCGCATCTGGAATCCCTGGGTGGCGTCGAGATGCCACGGGCGGAGTTCGTAGCGGAGGTTGCGGCTCGCGCTCATGGTGCGATCCACGACGTTCCGTGGCGCCGTGCGCCGGCGCCCGCCGCAGAGGTTTCATTGCAAGATAGGCGGGATTGACGCACAATCCGCGGTTTGAAGCGGTGTGGCCATTCCGGCAGCGCCGAATACAGAGCAGGCAACAGGCACAGAATGTCCAAAGAGGACGCACTCCAGATGGAGGGCGAGGTCGTCGAGACCCTGCCCAACACCACCTTCCGCGTGAAGCTGAAGAACGGCCATATCGTCACCGCCCACATCTCGGGCAAGATGCGCAAGAACTACATCCGCATCCTCACTGGCGACGCCGTCACGGTCGAAATGACCCCCTACGACCTCAGCAAGGGCCGTATCACCTACCGCGGTCGCTGAAGCCGCTCACCATCAGGAAACCCAGATTCCGCTGAGGTTTCCTTAGGCTTTTTGACCTATCTTTCGAAAGCTCGTTGCCAGAGCTGCAGGCCTGGTTTCGGGTTCTGTCGTGCGTTCCAAACGCAACCGAAAGCTCCACGCCCCTGCCGAAGAGAGATACCCGCTGGACATTAGTGGGAAAGCCAGCGGATTCCCTGCCGCTGGTCCCGCTGGGAAGCCCGGCGGCCTGACGCTTCAGTGCAGCGTCAGAAGCTCGGGTTCGTCCACAGCGCGGGTGACCAGCTTCAGGGCGTCCGCGTCGTCGCCGGTGACGGTGACGTGGACATTGCCGCCATTGGCCAGCTTGCCGAACAGCAGTTCTTCCGCCAGCGGCCGCTTGATCTGATCCTGGATGAGGCGCGCCATGGGGCGAGCACCCATCTTGGGGTCGTAGCCCTTCTTGCCCAGCCAGCGGCGGGCAGCGTCGTCGACGTGTAACTGCACGCCCTTCTGCTCCAGCTGCGTTTCCACTTCCACCAGCAGCTTGTCCACCACGCGTTCGATGGTGGCCTCGCCGAGCGGCGCGAACTGGATGATGCCGTCGAGACGGTTGCGGAATTCCGGGCTGAACAGGCGCTTCAGCGCTTCCATGCCGTCGCTGGTGTTGTCCGCATGCACGAAGCCCACGGAGGGCCGTGACAGTTCGAACGCACCGGCGTTGGTGGTCATGACGATGACCACATGGCGGAAGTCCGCCTTGCGGCCGTTGTTGTCCGTGAGCGTGCCATGGTCCATCACCTGCAGCAGCAGGTTGAAGACTTCCGGGTGCGCCTTTTCCACTTCGTCCAGCAGCAGCACGCAGTGCGGGTGTTTCGTGACCGCCTCCGTGAGCAAACCGCCCTGATCGAAGCCGACGTAGCCCGGAGGCGCGCCGATGAGGCGCGACACGGTGTGGCGTTCCATGTATTCGCTCATGTCGAAGCGCAGCAGTTCCACGCCCAGCGCAATGGCCAACTGGCGCGTCACTTCCGTCTTGCCGACGCCCGTGGGGCCGGCAAACAAGAAGGAGCCCACCGGCTTGCGGTTGTCGCCGAGGCCCGAGCGCGACAGCTTGATGGCAGCCGCCAGGGTGTCGATGGCCGGGTCCTGCCCGAAGATGACGAGCTTCAAGTTGCGCTCGAGGTTCTTCAGCACTTCGCGGTCCGTGGACGACACCTGCTTCGGCGGAATGCGGGCAATGCGGGCCACCACCGCTTCCACCTGCGCCACATCCACTTCGGTGGGCCGTTGATCGGCGGGCTTCAGACGCAGGTTGGCACCGGCCTCGTCGACCACGTCGATGGCTTTGTCGGGCAGGTGGCGGTCGTTGATGTAGCGGGCGGAAAGCTCGGCGGCCGAACGCAGCGCCTCGTCCTGATACTTCACGCCGTGATGCTCTTCGTACCGCGGCTTCAGGCCCTTCAGTATCTCGAAGGTCTCCTGCACGGTAGGTTCCACCACGTCGATCTTCTGGAAGCGCCGCGCCAGAGCGTGGTCCTTCTCGAAGATACCGCGGTATTCCTGGTACGTGGTGGAGCCGATGCAGCGCAACTGGCCATTCGCCAGCACGGGCTTGATGAGGTTGGAGGCGTCCATGACGCCGCCCGAAGCCGCACCCGCCCCGATGACCGTGTGGATTTCGTCGATGAACAGCACCGCGCCCGGCTGCTTGTGCAACTCGGTCAGGACGCCCTTCAAGCGCTTTTCGAAATCGCCGCGGTACTTGGTACCCGCAATGAGCGAGCCCATGTCCAGCGACCAGATGGTGCAGTCCGTCAGTACGTCGGGCACCTTGCCCTCGGTGATGAGACGCGCCAGACCCTCGGCGATGGCGGTCTTGCCTACACCAGCCTCGCCCACGTAGAGCGGGTTGTTCTTGCGCCGTCGGCAGAGGATTTCGATGGTGCGCTCCACCTCGAGCTGGCGCCCGATGAGGGGGTCGATACGCCCTTCGGCGGCCAGCTTGTTCAGGTTCGTGCAGTATTTTTCGAGGGCATTTCCACCCTCCGCGCCTTCCTTCTCGCCTTCGGCGGCGGGCGCTTCATCCTTCTCTGCCGGCTCTTCCTTCAGCTTGGAAAGGCCGTGGGAGACGTAGTTGACGATGTCGAGGCGCGCGATGTCCTGCTGGCTCAGCAGGAACGCCGCATGCGACTGCTTCTCGCTGAAGATGGCGATGAGCACGTTGGCCACGCCCACTTCCTTGCGGCCACTGGACTGCACGTGAAACACGGCGCGCTGCAACACGCGCTGGAAGCCCAGCGTCGGCTGGACTTCGCGTTCGTCGTCTTCCGGAAGGCGAGGTGTGCCGTCCGCGATGAACTGCTCCAGGTCCTTCTTGAGCTTGGGCAGGTCCGCCCCGCAAGCCCGGAGCACTTCGCGCACCTTGGGGGTGTCCAGAATGGCCAGCAGGAGGTGTTCCACGGTCATGTATTCATGCCGTGCCTCGCGGGCCGCCTGAAAAGCTTCGTTCAGGCAATATTCGAGTTCGCTGGAAAGCACTGTTCAGTCCGCCTCTTCCATGGTGCACAGCAGGGGGTGCTGGTGCTGACGAGCGTAGGCGGTGACCTGCGCTACCTTGGTTTCCGC
>JBEGRA010000179.1:0-5347 GCA_041180705.1 Pseudomonadota bacterium
GCGACGAAGTTGAAGTTCACCGACAGGAGCATGAGCTCGATGCACATCAGCAGGAGGATGACATTCTTCCGGTTCAGGAAGATGCCAGCGACCGCAATGCTGAACAGGATGCCGGCCAGGAACAGGAAGTGTTCCAGGCCCACGGGGGGCAGGTTCAGGCTCATGCGCGCTTCTCCGCTTCCATCTTGACGATACGCAGGCGCTGTTCCTTCGTGACAGCGACCTGCGCCGACACGTCCTGCACCTTGAGGCCCGGACGCTTGCGCATGGTGAGGGCGATGGCGGCCACGATGGCCAGCACCAGCACCACACCGGCCAATTGGAACGCGTAGGCGTACTGCGTGAACAGCAGCGTACCCAGCGCCTTGGTGTTGGAAGCACCCGCCTCCGCCGCCGCCGGCTGTGCACCCGCCAGCAAAGCCGGGCTGCCGAGATGACGCACCACGTACACCTGGTACATCTCGAAGACCATGAGGCCGGCCACCAGCGCGCCGAGCGGCGCATGCTTGGCAAACCCCTCACGCAGCTTCGCGACGTTGATGTCGAGCATCATCACCACGAACAGGAAGAGCACCATGACGGCGCCGACGTAGACCAGCACCAGGGCGATGCCGAGGAACTCGGCCTCCAGCAGCAGCCACAGAGCGGCGCTGTTGAAGAAGGCCAGCACCAGGAACAGGGCGGAGTGCACCGGGTTCCTGGCAGTGATGACGCCAATGGCCGCCCCGATGAGGACGGCGGCGAAGAGGTAGAAGAGGACTGTGGTTAGCACTTCGGTTCCTGCCTTGGGTTCGGGCGGCTCAGCGGTAGCGGGCGTCGGCAGCCTTGTCGGCCGCGATCATCGCTTCGTACCGCTCGCCAACGGCCAGCAGCTTGTCCTTGCTCATGATGTTCTCGCCGCGGTTTTCCATGTGGTACTCATGGATACGCGTCTCGACGATGGCATCGACCGGGCAGGCTTCCTCGCAGAAACCGCAGAAGATGCACTTGAACAGGTCGATGTCGTAGCGCGTGGTACGGCGGGTGCCGTCGTCTGCCACGCCGCTGTCGATGGTGATGGCCAGCGCCGGGCACACGGCCTCGCACAGCTTGCAGGCAATGCAACGCTCTTCCCCGTTCGGGTAACGGCGCAGCGCATGCAGTCCGCGGAAGCGCGGCGACTGGGGCGCCTTCTCTTCCGGATACATCACCGTCACCTTGGGGGCGAACATCGCCTTCAGGGTCACGGCCATGCCGGAGAGCAATTCCCCGAGGAAGAAGGTCTTGGCAAGATTGCGTACGGAAGGCATGGACATCACTCCGACCAGGGACCGATCTTCAGCCACACCATCACGCCCTCGACCGCGAGCCAGAAGATGGTGACGGGAATGAGCACCTTCCAGCCCAACCGCATGATCTGGTCATAGCGGTAGCGCGGGAACGTGGCACGGATCCACAGGTAGACGAACAGGAAGAAACTGGTCTTGAGGCCCAGCCACAGGAAGCTGGGCGCCGCCAGCGCAGCGAGCGCACCATCCGCCGCGACGTAGCCGTCCAGCGGGCTCAGCCAGCCGCCCATGAACATGGTCGAGGTCAGCAAGCTGATGAGGATCATGTTCGCGTATTCGGGCAGCGCGAACAGCACCGCGAACGTGGCGCCGGAATATTCCACGTGGAAGCCGGCGACGATTTCCGATTCACCTTCGGCGACGTCGAAAGGCGCACGGTTGGTTTCCGCGACGCCCGCGATGAAGTAGACGATGAACAGCGGGAACAACCAGAACCAGTTCCAGGCCAGGAAGCCGCCCTGCTGTGCCTCGACGATCTTGCCGAGGTTCAGCGAACCGGAAGTCATGAGCACGCCCACGAGCGCAAAGCCCATGGCGATTTCATAGGCCACGATCTGCGCCGCGGAACGCATGGCGCCGAGGAAGGCGTACTTGGAGTTGGCCGCCCAGCCCGCCAGGATGACGCCGTACACGCCCATCGAGGTGAGCGCCAGGATGTACAGCAGGCTGGCGTCGATGTTCGCGATGGTGAAGGTGGGGTTGAAGGACACCACCGCCCAGGCCGCGAATGCCGGCACCAACGAAATGATGGGGGCCAGCAGGAACAGGAAACGGTCCGCGTTCGCGGGAACCAGAATCTCCTTCATCAGGAGCTTGAACACGTCCGCGAACGGCTGAAGGAGGCCGTACGGACCGACGCGATTCGGCCCGATGCGCAGTTGCATCCAGCCGATGACCTTGCGCTCCGCCAGCGTGGTGTAAGCCACGCAGAGGATGACGGTGATGGTCACCAGAAGGATTTGCAGGACGATCCAGATGAGATTGGCCAACGTGGCAGCCAAGCCGGTTTCCAGACCGAGGAAGGACACGAGCAGTTGCTGGATGAATTCCATGTCGTTGTTCCCCCTCAGACCGCAGCCGCGCCGCGCAACGCTTCAGGCGTGTGCTGCAAGGCCGGAGCGCGACGCACCACGGCATCCACGGAGTACATGGGCACGTCCACGGTGACACCGCCCTCGCCCGCCACGGGCACATGGCTGCCGGCATAGGCCGCCACCTGCACGTTGCCGGCCTCCGCACCCGCCGCCTTGCGGGCCTCGTCACGCACTTCCTCGGAAGTGGTGTAGTCGAAGCCCGGCAAGCCGAGCAGGTTGCCCAGTACGCGCAGCACCTTCCAGCCCGGACGGGCATCGCCCACCGGGCGAGCAACGCCACCGAAGCTCTGCCAGGTACCGTTCAAATTCACGTAGGTGCCGGACGTTTCGGCAAACGTGCCGATGGGCAGAATGACGTCCGCGGCATCCAGCGTGGCCTGCGACGCGTAAGGCGTCACGGCAACCACGAAGTCCGCAGCTGCCACTGCACCAGTCTCGCCGTCCAGATGGTCCGCCGGCTCGACGCCGCCGAACAGCACGTAGGACTTCAAACGCGCTTCGAGCATGGCACGGGCGTCGAGGCCCGGGCGCGGCAAGGAACGCAGACCCGCCTCGCGATGCGGCAGGAAACCCACCAGCGCCGCACCGGCGGCATTGGCGCCTTCCGGCACGTAGCCGAGCGTGGCACTGGTCAAAGCGGCCAGAGCCGCCGCCGCTGCGCGAAGGTCAGCGTAGGCGCTGTGACGCAGTGCCTGAGCACCCAGCCACACGGCGCGACGTTCGCCGGACAGCAACGCGGCCACGGCCGCACGGTCGGTGTCGTTCGGGTTCGCGCCGGCCGCCAGTGCGGCAACGTTAGCGGGAACAGCCTGACCAACCGCGTCCGCAGCAGCACGCACCAGCGAACCCAGCGTGGCCACCAGAGCCGCAGCCGGTGCCACTACCTGAGCGGCGACCGGGAAGCGCACTTCCAGAGCAGCCGTGTTCACGAAGGCCACCTTGGCGGCAGTTCCCTTGCGAAGAGCGGCCTTGCGCAGACGATGCGCCAGGATGGGCGCTTCGCGGCGGAGGTCGGCACCGACGACGAGCACGCCATCAAGCGCCTCGACGTCCGCCAGGCCCACGCCGAGTGCCGGGTAAAGCGGGTCCGCTGCCTGGTCGCGGAAGTCGCGCTGGCGCAGACGGGTATCGAGGTTGGCAGTGCCCAAGGCACGACCCACGCGAGCCAGCAGGTAGAGCTCTTCCACGGTCGCCGAAGGGGCGCCGAGGATGCCGAGCTGGTGGGCACCATGCTGCTCCGCCACCTGGCGAAGACCCGCCACGGTGCGCTCGAGCGCGGTCTCCCAATCCACCTCGCGCCAGTCGCCGTCCTCGCGGATCATCGGCTTCTGGGCACGGTCCGCCGCGTAAACGCCTTCATAAGAAAAGCGATCGCGGTCGGAGATCCAGGTTTCGTTGATGGCTTCGTTCGTGCGCGGCACGACGCGCATGAGCTTGCCGCGCAGCACGTGACCATAAAGGTTGCTGCCAACGCTGTCGTGCGGCGACACCATGGCGTGCTGCGTCATTTCCCAGCTGCGGCCCTGGAAGCGGAACGGCTTCGAGTTCAGCGCGCCCACCGGGCAGAGGTCGATGAGGTTGCCGGAGAGCTCGTGGTCCACGGCCTGCTCGACGAACGTGCCGATTTCGGTGTTCTCGCCACGGCCCAGCGTGCCCAGCGCCTGCAGACCCGCCACTTCCTGGGTGAAGCGCACGCAGCGCGTGCAGTGGATGCAGCGCGTCATGTCCGTGGACACGAGGGGGCCGATGTTCTTGTCCTTCACCACGCGCTTCTGGTCGTTGTAGCGCGCAATGTCGCGGCCGAAGCCGACGGCAAGGTCCTGCAGTTCGCACTCGCCGCCCTGGTCGCAGATGGGGCAGTCGAGCGGGTGATTGATGAGCAGGAACTCCATGGTCGCCTTCTGCGCGGCAATGGCGCGGGGCGACTTGGTGAAGATCTTCATGCCTTCCATCACGGGAGTGGCGCAAGCCGGCAGGGGCTTGGGCGCCTTCTCCACCTCGACGAGGCACATGCGGCAGTTCGCGGCCACCGACAGCTTGTCGTGGTAGCAGAACCGCGGCACGTATTCGCCGTTGGCATCCGTGACGTGGATGATCATCTGGCCCTTGCGGGCCTGCATCGGGACGCCGTTGACTTCGACGTTGACCAGGTCTTGGCTCATGGGGTCGTACGCCTCAGGCTGCCCGCTGCGCGGGATCGTCAACGATGCTGCGACCGCCATGGTCGATCATGTATTCGAACTCGTGGCGGAAGTGCTTCAGGAAGCTCTGGACGGGCCAGGCGGCCGCGTCGCCGAGCGCGCAGATGGTGTGGCCTTCGATGCGACCGGCGACATCCAGCAGCAGGTCGAGGTCTTCACGGCGACCCTGCCCTGCCATGATTCGCTGAATCAGCCGGTTCATCCAGCCGGTACCTTCGCGGCACGGGGTGCACTGGCCACAGCTTTCCGCACGGTAGAAGCGGGAAAGGCGTTCCAGCACGCGCACCATGCAGGTGGTCTCGTCCATGACGATGACCGCCGCCGAACCCACGGACGACCCGGCCTTCTTCAGGCTGTCGTAGTCCATGTTGGCATCGAGAATATTTGCGGCCGGCATGACCGGCACCGAAGAACCACCCGGAATGACGGCCTTGAGCTTGCGGCCCTTCCACACGCCGCCCGCCACTTCCAGCAGGTCGCGGAAGGGAATGCCGAGCGGCAGTTCGAAATTGCCCGGGTTGTTCACGTGACCCGACACCGAGAACACCACGGTACCACCGGCATTGGTGGTACCCAGGTCGGCGAACCACTTCGCGCCCTTGCGCAGGATGGTGGGCACCGAAGCATAGCTCTGGGTGTTGTTGATGGTGGTGGGCTTGCCGTAGAGACCGAAGTTCGCGGGGAACGGCGGCTTGAAGCGGGGCTTGCCCTGCTTGCCCTCGAG
>JBEGRA010000180.1:0-5350 GCA_041180705.1 Pseudomonadota bacterium
GGGTGCAGACAGTCGTCTCGACCGACTGGCCCTGCGGGCGAAGGTCTTCGCCAGCGCGGAAGCCCGCCGGGAACTCGAAGCCATCCTGCATCCCGCCATCCGGCAAGCCTTCGCCGAGGCCAGCGGCAAACTGGCCGGCCCCTATCAGGTGCATGCCATTCCGCTGCTGGCGGAATCCGGGCGCGCCCGGGAGTATGACCGGGTGCTCGTCGTCGACTGCCCCCGCGAAACCCAACTGGAGCGCCTGCTGGTCCGCGATCGGGAAACCCCGGAACGTGCCGCCGCGATTCTCGCGGCCCAAGCCACCCGCGAAGCCCGTCTCGCCATTGCCACCGAGGTCATCAGCAACACCGGAACACTGGCAGACCTGGACGAGGCGGTGGCGCACCTGCACGCGCAGTATCTGGAAGCCGCCAAAGCCCGCGGTTGACGCCGACGATCAGCCCTGGCGGCCCTTTTTGGCACACCCCTGTTCCCGGAAGCCCGCATCGGACACAATACGAAAATGACCCCCAGTGTACCGGCCGAGGCGGAAGTGGAAGTTGCGGCAGCGCCGCAGGCCACTCCGTGTGCGGGTACGGAAGGCACGCGCCAGCCCACTGCCGCGCGAAGCCCGGTCGTCTACGAACAACCGCTGAACGAAAGGATGCGCAATTTCCTGCGGATGGAGTTTCTCTACCGACAGGCTTGCCACCACAACGACGACAGCATGGACCTGCCGGATGCCTGGGGTACGCGCGCGGCCGTAACGGCCTTGCTGGACCTCATGGCCATCACGGCGCGCGGCGATACCCGCACGGACGTGCTGAAGGAACTGGACCGGCAAATTGCCTTGCTGCGCGACTACCAATCCCGCCCGGGCGTGGATGCCGGTCGTCTACGCGCGGTCGTCGCCACGCTGGGCGAACGCCGCGAATCGCTGAACGCCGCAGGCTCGAATTTCCTGCAGCGTCTGCGCGATAACGAATTCCTCGCGGCAGTGAAGCATCGCAGCACCATCCCTGGCGGCACTTGTGAATTCGACCTGCCGGCCTATACGCATTGGCTCGGGATGCCGGCGGCGCGGCGTCAGCAGGAATTCGAATCCTGGCTGGGCAGTTTCCGCCCCCTTTGCGACAGCGTGGCAGACCTGCTCTGGGTCACCCGCGAAAATGCGCGCCCGCGCCGCGAGAAGGCCGTGAACGGGCAGTTCCACATCACCTTCGAGCGCGACCAACCCCTGCAGTTGCTGCGTATCAGCCTGCCGGCGGACAGCGAACTCTATCCGGAAGTCTCCGGCAACCAGATGCGCTGCAGCATGCGCTTCCTGCGCTGGGGTGAGGCCGGGCAACGGCCCGTGCAAGCCACCACCGACGTCGATTTCATCCTCACCTGCTGCAACTGATGTCGACGCCGGAAGTCGCCTGCCCCACCTGTGGCTCGATGGCCCCGTGGTCGGCTGCCAACCCCTTCCGCCCGTTCTGCAGTGAACGCTGCAAACTCGTCGATCTGGGCGGCTGGTTCGAAGAACGCTTCCGCATTCCCGGACAACCCGCCCCCGATGCCGACGGTGAAGGCAGTCCCGCCGCCCCCACCCCGGGAAACGAGACCCTGCAATGAAGCTCTACAGCAACTCCTTCGCTCCCAGCCCACGACGAGTGCGCATGTTCGTTGCCGAAAAGGGGCTCACGCTGGACGTCGTGAATCTGGATTTCGCGAACAATGAACATCGGCAAGCAGACTTCCTGGCCATCAACCCGGTAGGCGATGTTCCTGCACTGGTGCTCGACGACGGCACGGTGCTGACCGAATCGCTGGCCATCTGTCGCTACCTCGAAGAAGCCCACCCGGCGCCCCCGCTGTTCGGCAGCAGCCCGCTGGAACGTGCCCGCATCGCGGAAGCCGTCGATGCCCTCATGTTCCGCCTCTACGTGCCTGCCACGCAGGCCTTCAAGCACACCCATGCGTACTGGGCGACGCGCCTCACGCAGGTGCTGCCCTATGGGGAGGTAGCGCGCTCCCTGCTCCGCGAAGAATTCGCGCGTCTTGAAGGCCAACTGGCCGATGGCCGCGAGTTCCTCGTCGGCAACGCCTTCTCCGCGGCAGACATCGTGGCCTACACCAGCGTGGAATTCGCGAAGGTGGGTGGTGTTCGCGTAGCCGCGGACCAACCACACTTGCAGGCCTACATGGCCCGTATCGGCGCCAGGCCCTCCGCCAAAGCCTAGCCGCAAGGTCCGGGGCTCGGGATGGCCCGCGCCAACGTCAAGCGCGGGCCATCAGCAAGCGATTGGCGCCCTCAGGGAGCCACAGCGGCCGGCGGCGTACCAGGCGCCGGCTGCAAGTACCGTTCGAGAAAGCGCGCGATGGTGTGATAGCCATGCGGCCCCACGCTGGCTTGCCGCAGCAGGCCGTGCTTGTGCCCCGGATAGACCATCACCTCGAACGGCTTGTTGGCCTCCTGCAGGACCTTGAACAAGCGCGTGCTGTGCTCGAACAGCACGTTGTCGTCCGCCATGCCGTGGAGCACCAGCAAAGGGTCCTGCAGTTGCGTCGCCACACCCAACACGCTGGAGCCGGCATAGCCCTCGGCATTGCCCTGCGGCGTCCCCATGTAGCGCTCGGTATAAGCGGTGTCGTAAAGCGACCAGTCCGTCACCGGCGCACCGCTCGCTGCCGCGGCAAACGTACCCGGGGCACGCATGACGAGGTTCAGCGTCATGTAGCCACCGTAACTCCAACCGAACACGCCCACGCGCTTGCCATCCACATAAGGCTGGGCCTTCAGCCATTCCACACCGCGCAACTGGTCCGCCACTTCCACGGAGGCCATGTGATGGAACAGGGCGCCATCCATGCGCGTTCCCTGCAAGGCACTGCCACGGTTGTCGAGAGAGAACACCAGGAATCCGCGTCGCGCCAGGTAATGCGCGAAGCCATCATCCCAGGCGTTCATCACCTGCTGGCCATGCGGACCACCGTAGACCTGCACCACCACGGGGTAACGTTTTGCCGGGTCGAAATCATGCGGTTGCACGAGTTGATAGTGCAGCGTCTGCCCATCCGCTGCCGCGAGCGTACCGAAGACGTAACGCGGATGACTGGAAAGATACGGCGCATAAGGATGGCTTGCGTCGAGCGTATTCGGCACCAGGGCGGCCAACTCCTTGCCAGTGGCGTCGCGCAATACCGTTCTCGCCGGTTGATCAACCGAGGAATACGTATCCAGCACGAACCGCGCATCGCGTGACATCTGCACCGCATGCCAGCCCGATTGCTGGGTCAGGCGTCGCGGCTGGTCGGCTTCATGGCCATCGAGGGCGGCGCTGTAAAGCTGACGCTGCGGATGGCCCTCACGCGAACCGACGAACCACACCCGGCCGGCTTTTTCGTCCAGCGCGCCGAGCTGCGTGACGGCCCAGTCACCACGCGTGACAGTGACCGCCAACGTCCCGTCCGCGGCATACCGGTAAAGATGCTGATAGCCACTGCGCTGCGAAGCCCACAGGAAGCCGCCGTCTTTCAGCGGACGAAGCAGGTCGTGCAATTCGACCCAGGTATCGCTGCGCTCGCTGAGCAGCACGCGGGTGCTGCCATCCGCCGCGTCGGCGCGCAGCAAATCGAGCCGCGTCTGGTCACGGCTGAGCCGCTGCACCAGCATGCTTCTGGAATCGCGAGCCCAGTCGACCCGGGCAAGATAAATATCCCTGTTCGCACCAAGATCCACCGTTCGCGGCTCGCCTCCGGCCAAAGCCACCACCTGCAGCGACACCAGCGCATTCGGCTGGCCTGCCGCCGGGTAGCGCTGCTTCACGGTACGAGTGCCGTTGCCGAGAATCTCGACGCGCTCCACCTCCGGCACGGGCGTTTCATCGACCGTGGCATAGGCAATGAAAGATTCATCCGGTGCCCACCAATAGCCGGTGTCACGCCCCAGTTCTTCCTGCGCGATGAACTCCGCCACACCATGGCTGATGACACCACCGCCCCCGGTGGTGATGGCGCGCTCCGCGCCGCTTGCGAGATCGATGACCCACAGGTCCTGTGCGCGATTGAAACTGACGAAATTACCGCGCGGCGAAAAGCGAGCGTCCGTCTCCCAGGCCTCGCTGCGCGTCAGGCGACGCACCGCCGTCGCCGCAGGCAGCGTCAGGTCATAGAGGTATAGATCGCCGCCCAACGGGAACAGCAGGCGCTTGCCGTCCGCCGAAAACGAATACTCGACGATGCCACGCAAGGCGGCGGTACGCGCGCGCTCGCGACGTGCTTCCTCTTCGGCCGACAGCGTCGCCTCCTGCGGCAGCAAGGCGCGAGCATCCACAAGTCGGGCGCGCTCATGCGTCTGCAAATCGTAGGCCCACAGGTCCAGCCGGTCCTTGTCCTCTGCCGACCCTTGCAGCCAGGTCACGCGCGTGCCGTCAGGCGAAAAACGCAAGCCGCGGAGACCGGCACCGGCCAGTTCCGGGGCGGCAAACAAACGTTCCAGCGTCAACGCTGCCGCGCCCCCCTCCGCCGAAGCAGGAGCCGTGCCGGAATTGCCGGCAGCGCCGGCAGGCAGGGCAGCGCCGAGCAGCGCCAGCGGCATGACACGACCAAGTGCGGCGCGCAGGCTGCGCAGGAAATTCGCGGAGAAAGCAGCAGGCATGGGGACTCCGGTAGACTTCGCCAATCCGTCATGCCGGAGTCTACCTGTGTCCCAGCCTTCCCTGCGGCCCCTGCTGGTCGCTCTCGTCCTTGTCGCCCTCACCGGTTGCACCCAGATGAATTCGACGCAGCAGACTGCCACGGCCGGCCAAGGCACTGCCAAAACCGCCGTTGCTCCTGCCGCCGGCGACGGCGCGGTGCAGAAGCCTTTGCGCCCGGGGCTGCCGTACCCGGCTTTCACGCGGGGCGAGCACGTGGATACCTACTTCGGCGAGACCGTGCCGGACCCGTATCGCGCCATGGAAAACGTCGACGACCCGGCAGTGCATGCCTGGGTGGTAGCGCAGAACCAATTGGCGGAACCCTACCTGGCGGGCATCCCGGCGCGGAGCGCCCTGAAGGAACGCCTGACCACGCTCTGGAACTTCGAACGGTTCGGCCTGCCCTCGCGCCACGGCCAACGCTACTTCTTCCAGCGCAATGATGGACGGCAGAACCAGTCCGTGCTGTACGTGGCGGATGCGCTCGACGCCGCCCCGCGCGTCCTCATCGACCCCAACACCTTCTCGAAAGACGCCACCTCTTCCCTCGCGTCCTATGACATCTCCCCGGGCGGCGAACTCATCGCCTACGCAGTCTCGGACGGTGGCACCGACTGGAAGACCTGGCGGCTTCGCCGCGTGGCGGACGGCCAGGACCTGACGGACGAACTGCACCTGACCAAGTT
>JBEGRA010000181.1:0-2622 GCA_041180705.1 Pseudomonadota bacterium
GGAAGGAAAGCGGTGACGGTGGAGCGTTTTGAAAGTGCCGTTGCCAGACCAAAACAGGTGGCGGAAGCGCCGCAGAAACCGGCGCGGGCGATCACCGCAGCGGAGCGGAAAAGCCGTCAAACGGAAGTCAGGAGAACGGTGGAGGAGATGCGGCGCAGGGCGCCCAACTACTTCATCGAGGACGAGTACGACGAATAAAACCCCGCTTGTGACAAACAGGGAGGCTGTGCAAGTTGGCCCAGAATGAATCGACGTTCGCCGCTTTCGCGTGGAAGCTGTTGGAACGGGGCATAAGTGTGGTGCCGATAGCCCCAGGCACGAAAAGACCGGGAGCATATTCAGCGGAAACAGGCTGGCGGGGTATGCCAGACTGGACAAAGTACGCCGAACGAATGCCCACGGAAATCGAGCTGGAAATTTGGGCGACGTGGCCAGACGCCGGTATCGGGGTGGTACTGGGCAAGCTTTCGAAGCTTACCGGCATCGACAAAGATTATGACCTGCCGGGTGGCAATGACGCGCTGTTGCAGTTGATTCCATACTCCCCGATTGCCAAGAAAGGGGAGAAGGGCTGGACACGGTTTTTCCAGTACAACGGGGAAAAGTCCTGCTCGTTCGACGTGAATGGCCAGCGCGTGCTGGACGTGCTCTCGGACGGACGGCAGACCGTGGTGCCCCCCAGCGCGCACCCATCCGGGTGCAGCTACGTCTGGATCAGCCCCGACGCGCTCGATACGATCATCAACGTCACGGATCTGCCCAAGCTTCCGGACGATTTTCTCGATCAGGTGGCGCGCGTGCTGGCGCCCTACCAGACCGACAAAGACCGGGAGTTTCAGAAGCGACCGTCAGCGGCGCGCGACGACAGCAAGAAGATCAGTGTCGAATTGTCGATACAGGCGCAGTATTTCCGTGACCTCAACGGTCAGGCACTACTACGTCTGGACGAGTGGGTTCCCAAGCTCATCCCGTCTGCAAAACCGGAGCGCGGCGGTTTTCGATGCGTGGCCACATGGCGGCAGGCAAAGAACCCAAACGTCGGCATCAACCCGGACGGCATCCGTGATTGGGGCGGCAACTATGGCATGACCCCTATTGACCTAGTGATGTATGCCAACGGACTCACCTTTGGCAAAGCGGCCGAAACCCTGCGCGACTGTCTGTCTATGACCGAGCCGGAGCCGATCCTGCTGAATGTCGGAACCGGCGCCGTTACCGAGGCGCCGACACCGCGGAAAGCGGCCCCGCTGATGCCTTGGCACAAGCCAGAGCCGGCGCCGGTGATGCTTCCCCCGCAGACCAGTCTTGACCCGGCCCCGGCCATTCCCGCTTTCATCACCAACCCGCCCGGCGTCCTGGGCGATATTGCGCGCTGGATAACGGACACCGCACCCAAGGCGCAGCCAGAATTATCCGTGGCCGCGGCGATCGCGCTTTGTTCGGTCGTGATGGGGCGCACCTACCGCAGCCAGTATGGAAACCGCACAAGCCTATATCTCGTCATGGTGGCCAAATCCACCGAGGGCAAAGAGCACCCGCAGCAGTGCGTCGAGAAGGTATTGACCGCCGCACAGTTGGAAAACCTGATTGGCGGATCCGGCTACACCTCGGCGGGCGCAGTCTATACCGCCCTCCTGAAATCGCCGGCACATATTGCGACCATCGACGAAATGGGCAAGCTGCTCAAAATGTCGCGGGCCAAGGGCAACGCGCACGCAGAGGCGGCAATCGACAAGCTCGTGGAGGCATTCGGGCGGCAAGACGGGATTTTGCGCCCGCCTACCTACTCGAAAATGACGCTCAAGAATCCCGACGAAATGCCCGACAGGGTGATTCATAACCCGGCAATTACCATGCTGGGGGCCACCACGCCGGGCACCTTCTTCGAGAACCTCACCACAGACCTCGTGAAAGACGGCTTCCTCGGCCGCTGCATTGTGGTCGAGTCGCGCCAACCGCGCCAGCTCACCCGCTTTGTCGATCGCACCGACGCGCCCCCGCGCATTGTCGATTGGTGCAGGGCAGTGCATGTGTCCGGCAGCAGTGACGGCAACATTGCTGATGTGGTTGTGTCCGACGTGGCATCACCCACGATTCACCTGCCGTTTTCCGAGTCCTGTGTGTCGCTCATGTCGGCCTTCGAGGCAGAGCTAAATGACGCCAAGACGGCCGGCGAAAGCGAAGGGCTTGATGTGTTGCTGGGCCGGAGTCTCGAAAAGGCGCTCAAGCTGGCGATGATCGTTTGCAAGGCCGACAACACGGCAAACGACACGGTGATGCCGGTGCATCTCGAATGGGCGATCAATTACATTCGGCACTACGACAACGCCCTCGTGCGCGCCGTCCGTCAAAACCGCGTCGAAAGCCAGACAGACAGCGACCTGAAGCGCGCCGTGGAGTACATACGGCACGCCAAGAAGTACAGCACCGACACCAAGTTCGGGAAGGCGTGCGCGGAAGGGGCGATGCCACACTCGAAGCTGCTTAAGCTCATGAAGATGCCGGCCCGGCAGTTCTCGGAATTGATGGCGACCGCGGTGGAATCTGGCGTGCTGACAAAATCCCCCGCGGCGCAGTTCAACGCGGGCGGGGGCGATGTGTATTGGCTGGGAGAGGTGGATT
>JBEGRA010000182.1:0-2966 GCA_041180705.1 Pseudomonadota bacterium
CCTTCCACGATCAGTTCCTGTCGTACGGCGGCCCACCGATTCCGGTGGTGCGCAAGGCGATGCTGGGCGATGCTGACAATGGACCGGTGCTGTAGAAGAGTCGGGAGCAAGCTCCCTCCTACAGTTGGTTGTTTGTTGGTTCCGGTTTTATTTGTGGGAGCGAGCTTGCTCGCGACTCTTGATGGAATCTGAAAGATGTCTCGATTGACGGATTTTCCTCTCCATGACGGCGGCGCGTGCGCGCTGCCGGTGCATGCGCAGGCCTTGGCGGGGCTGGACTACACCCCCGAGGTGGCGGCGCTGACGGCGCCGCTGTACGAACGCGTGCGGCATGTGGTGCCGGAAGTGGAATGGCCGGCCATCGCGCCGCTGGTGGCGGACATCCTGCGGCTGAAGCGCGAGCATGATGCCGTGGTGCTGGCGCACAACTACATGACGTCGGACATCTTCTACTGCGTCGGCGACTTCCGCGGCGACTCGCTCCAGCTCGCGCGTGAAGCGGCGCGAACCACGGCGCGCGTCATCGTGCAGGCCGGCGTGCACTTCATGGCCGAGACCTCGAAGATTCTGTCGCCCGACAAGACCGTGCTGCTGCCGAGCCTCGGTGCGGGCTGTTCGCTGGCCGCGTCCATCACCGGTGCGGACGTGCGCCTGATGCGCGAGCGCTACCCCGGCGTTCCGGTGGTCACTTACGTGAACACCAGTGCCGAAGTGAAGGCCGAAAGCGACGTGACGTGCACTTCTTCCAATGCCGTGCAGGTGGTGGAGTGGGCTGCGCGCGAATGGGGCACGGATACCGTCATCTGCATTCCCGACCGCTACCTCGCACAAAACGTCGCGGCGAACACGCGCTTGAAGATCATCACTTGGGCTGGGCGCTGCGAAGTGCATGAACGCTTCACGGCGGCGGACATCGCGACGCTGCGCGCCACTTACCCTGGCGTGGTGGTGCTGGCGCACCCCGAGTGCCCCGCGCCCGTGGTGGCGGCGGCAGACTTCGCCGGCTCCACGGCAGCGCTGGCGGACTTCGTGGAACAACAGAAGCCCGCGCGCGTGGTGCTGCTCACCGAGTGCTCCATGTCCGACAACGTGGCGGCCAATGCGCCGGGAACGGACTTCATCCGCCCCTGCAACCTGTGCCCGCACATGAAGACCATCACGCTCGCGGGCATTCGCGATGCCTTGCTCCATGGCCGCGAGAAGATCGAGGTGGAAGAAAGCGTCCGCGTACGCGCCAAGCAGGCCATCGACCGCATGCTCGCGCTGCCGCTCGACAAGCGCGCCACGGATTTCCGCACTGGCTTGGCACCCGCGCAAGTGACGGTGTTCGAAGCCCATGCCCATCTCGGGGCCTGAACCGCGCGTGGTCGTCGTCGGGGCCGGCCTTGCCGGCCTGATGACGGCGCTGAAGCTGGCGCCGCACCCCGTGCTGCTGCTGACGCCCACGCCGCTGGGCGAAGGCTCCGCTAGTGCTTGGGCGCAAGGTGGTGTTGCAGCAGCGCTGGGGGAGGGCGACACACCCGAACAGCACGCGGCAGACACCGTCGCTGCGGGCGCGGGCCTGGTGGACCCGGCTGTTGCGCTGTTGGTAGCCACCGAAGGCCCTGCGCGCGTGCGCGAACTGCTGACGCTCGGTGTGCCCTTCGATGTGGACGCGGCCGGCGCCTTCCTGCTGGCGCTGGAAGCGGCGCATGGCAGAACCCGCGTGGCACGCGTGAAGGGCGACCTGGCTGGCCGCGCCATCATGGAAACGCTCATCGCTGCGCTGCGCCGCGCGACGCACGTGCAGTGCGTGGAAGGCGCCAGCCTGCATTCGTTACTGCAAGACGCCACGGGTAGCGCTCCCGGGCGCGTGGTGGGAGTGTGCTGCGAAGTAGATGGTGAACTGCGCCGATACCATGCGGCGGCCACCGTGCTGGCCACGGGCGGCATCGGCGGTTTGTATGCCGTGACCACCAACCCCGACACCGCACAAGGCGTGGCACTCGCCGCCGGCTGGCGAGCGGGTGCGCAACTGCGCGATCTGGAGTTCGTGCAGTTCCACCCCACGGCGCTCGACGTGCCCCTGCGCCCGGCACCGCTCGTCACCGAGGCCTTGCGTGGCCATGGTGCGGTGCTGGTGAACGCCAACGGGGAGCCGTTCATGCAGCGCTACCACCCAGCCGGGGACCTGGCCCCGCGCGACGTGGTGGCTCGCGCCATCCACAGCGAACGTGTGGCGGGCCGCGGCGTGGCGCTCGATGCCCGCACCGCCGTGGGCGCTGCCTTCCCCGAAGAGTTCCCCACCGTGTTCGCTGCATGCCAAGCGGCCGGCATAGACCCGCGTGTCGTGCCCATTCCCGTGGCCCCCGCGGCCCACTACCACATGGGTGGCTTGGTGACGGACGTTCACGGCCGCACCACGCTGCCGGGGTTGTATGCAGTGGGCGAGTGCGCCTCCACGGGCCTGCATGGTGCCAACCGCCTGGCTTCGAATTCGCTGCTGGAGGCCGTAGTGTTTGCACACCGCGCCGCGCAGCAGTTGCGTGAAGATTGGCCGGCGATGGCGGCGAGTGTGGCGGAGACGGAGGGTGCAGAGGCGCCCGCTGCCCATTTGCCCGAGCCTGCCCTCCAGCAACTGCGCGAACGCATGAGCCGCGATGCGGGGCTGGTGCGCAACGCCGAAGGCCTCCAAGGCCTGTTGAATTTCATCGACGACCTGCGCGCCGCCCACGGCGATGCCAACCCGCTGCTGGCCGCGCGCCTCGTGGCCAGCGCCGCGCTGCAGCGGCGCGAGAGCCGCGGGGGCCACTACCGCAGCGATTTCCCCGAACCCCACCCCGAAGGAACCGCCCGTGTTGCCTGAACTGCTGTTGGAGCCGCTGGTGCGTGCGGCGCTGCTGGAAGACCTGGGCCGCGGCGGGGACGTGACCGCCAGCCTGATGCGGGCTGACGAGACGCTCGAAGCCCGCTTCGTGGCGCGGGAA
>JBEGRA010000183.1:0-5237 GCA_041180705.1 Pseudomonadota bacterium
TGCTGGTGTTCCAGCAACTGCTTCTTCGCACGCTCGGTGGCCACTTCCAGTTCCACCACTTCGCGGCGGCCCATTTCATGGCTGCGCAGGGTGTTCTCCTGGAGGCCCATCTCGTCGTCGCGGACGCGACGCAGGATGTAGTTCGGGGTGTCCAGCGTGGGGTTCGGCACGAGCACGATGCCGACGCCCGAACGCTCTTCCACGGCACGGAGGTCGTGGCGCTTCTCGTTGACGAGGAACGTGGCCACTTCCACCGGCAGCTGCGCGATGACCTTGGCGGTGCGGTCCTTGCGGGACTCTTCGCCGATGAGGCGCAGCACCGACAGCGACAGGCTTTCGACACCGCGGATGGTGCCAAGACCGTTGCAGCGCGGGCACTGCATGTGGGTGCTTTCTTCCAGCGCCGGGCGCAAGCGCTGGCGGGACATTTCCAGCAGGCCGAAGCGCGAGATGCGACCGATCTGGATGCGGGCGCGGTCTTGCTTGACGGCATCGCGCAGGCGGTCTTCGACGGCCTTCTGGTTCTTCGGCGACTCCATGTCGATGAAGTCGATGACGATGAGACCGCCCAGGTCGCGCAGGCGCAGCTGGCGGGCGATTTCATCCGCCGCTTCGAGGTTGGTGTTGGTGGCCGTGGCCTCGATGTCCGAGCCCTTGGTGGCGCGGGCCGAGTTGATGTCGATGGCGACCAGTGCTTCGGTGTGGTCGATGACGAGGCTGCCGCCCGAGGGCAGGTTCACCTTGTGGCCATAGGCGCTTTCGATCTGGTTTTCGATCTGGTAGCGCGTGAACAGCGGCACGTCGTCCTGGTAGGGCTTCAGCTTGCGCAGGTATTCCGGCGGCATGAAGCGCTGCATGTATTCGCGGCTGCGCTCGTAGGTGGCGGCGTCGTCCACCATCACCTCGCCGACGTCGTCGGAGAGGTAGTCACGCAGGGCGCGCGTGACCGCGTCGCTTTCCTGGTAGATGAGGAACGGGGCCGGGCGGTCCTTCGCGGCAGCCGCGATGGCGTCCCAGTTGGCGCGCATGTTGTCGAGGTCCCACTGGAGTTCCTCGGTGCTGCGTCCCACGCCGGCGGTACGCACGATGGCGCCCATGCCGTCGGGAATTTGCAGCGCGTCCATGGCCTCGCGCGTCACTTCGCGGTCTTCGCCTTCGATGCGACGCGACACGCCACCGGCGCGCGGGTTGTTAGGCATGAGGACGAGGAAGCGACCGGCTAGGCTGATGAACGTGGTGAGGGCAGCGCCCTTGTTGCCACGCTCTTCCTTTTCCACCTGCACCAGGATTTCCTGGCCTTCGGTGAGGACGTCGCGGATGACGAACTTGTTGCCCTGCACGGGCTGGCGGAAGCAGTCGCGGGACAGTTCCTTCAGCGGCAGGAAGCCGTGGCGCTCGGCGCCGTAGTCGACGAAAGCGGCCTCGAGGCTGGGCTCGACGCGGGTAACGCGGCCCTTGTAGATGTTCGCCTTCTTCTGTTCCCGGGAGGGAATCTCGATGGAAAGGTCGTAAAGCTTCTGGCCGTCAACGAGGGCAACGCGCAGTTCTTCCTGCTGCGTTGCATTGATGAGCATTCTCTTCATGGGCCCCTGCTTGGGATAACGAGGGGGCCGATGGGCGATGGGCGCAAGAAGACGGTAGCGCGAGGGAGCACGCGTAAGCCGGCGTTAGCCGGTGGAAGGCAGGGCGGTTGAACAGCATGTTGTTATGTCATGTCCGCAATGGCTTCGCGCGCCGCCAATGGCCAGCCCGGAAGGGCTGGGAACCAGTGATTCGACGGGCGCCGCCAGATCAAGCCTGGTGCGTCCTGGTGTCCGGTCTCACGCCCGGGGTTCCTGTGCCGGGCCGGTGCGCCCCGCACCCCTGACGGGTGACGGGCACGCTGGCTTTGGCGGACGGAACTGCCCACGGGCCGAGCGAGGGTTGCCTTGGCGGTGGCCAAAACCTTTGGCCGGGTGCGCCGCAACCCACTAAGATGCGGAACCCGGAAGCCTTCCGGGGCACCTGCCGCCCCTCGGGGCGGGTGGGTGGCCGGGCGAAGGCACCGGGGACCGCGCTTGAGCCTGGCTGGCCCGGAGCCGCTTCGCGACACCGGCCCCAGTGGGCTCTTGGGCTCAGGAACATAGCAGCGTTCCTGCGAAAAATCAATGTCTTACAGGAAATCTTGATGACCAGTCACACCGCCGACCGTCCTGCCGCCGTTCCCCCCGGGGGCCGTGGCGTGGCCAAGGCCACTGTCGATGCCGGGGCCGATGGCCAGCGCCTCGACAACTGGCTCATCCGCGAACTGAAGGGCGTGCCGAAGTCCGCTGTCTACCGCATTTTGCGCAAGGGCGAGATCCGGGTGAACGGCAAGCGTGCGAAACCGGACCAGCGTCTGGCTGCCGGCGACGAGGTGCGCCTGCCGCCGATGCGAGCGGACGTGGCGCCGGTCGGGGAAGACGGCGAGCCGTTGGGTGGTGCCGGCCCCCGCAAGGTGCCGAAGGGCCTCCAGGAGGCCATCGAGGCGGCCGTGGTGTTCCAGGATGACCGGTTCCTCGCCATCGACAAGCCGGCGGGTCTGGCGGTCCACGGCGGCAGCGGGCTCAGCTTCGGCGTCATCGAGGCCCTGCGCGCCAGTCGGCCGAACGAGGAACTGGAACTGGTCCACCGTCTGGACCGGGACACCAGCGGCCTGCTGCTGGTGGCGCGCGACCGCGCCAGCCTGCGCACTGCCCACGCGCTCATCCGCGAAGGGCAGATGGAAAAGCAGTACCTCACCCTGGTGCTGGGCAACTGGCCCCACGGCACCAAACTCATCGACGCCCCGCTGGCCACCCAGCACCGTTCGGGCGGCGAGCGCGTGGTGAAGGTGGACGCGCGCGGCAAGGAGTCGCGGTCCACGTTCACCCCGGTGGACTTCTTCGGCAACCTGGCCACGCTGCTGCAGGTGAAGATCGACACCGGCCGCACCCACCAGATTCGCGTGCATGCGGCCTACGCCGGGCACCCCGTGGCCGGCGACGACAAGTACGCCACCCGCGAGGACAATGCGCTGCTGGTGGAAGCCGGCCTGACGCGCATGTTCCTGCACGCCCAGTCGCTGTCGTTCGAGTGGCCGGGCGGCAAGCAGTACGCCTTCAGCGCGCCGCTCCCCGCGGACCTCGCCGAGTTCATCGACTCGCTGGGCAACCTGAAGCGCAAGCGCAAGAAGGCGGCGGACGCGGCTACGGCCCGCCGAGTGGGTCAAGCCCGGCGCGCCGCAGGGCCCCGCAAAGCCAAATGAGCGGCAGCCCGACCAGCGCGGTCGGGTCGTCCGTCTCTAGCCGTTCGAACAGCGCGATGCCGAGGCCCTCGCTGCGGAAACTGCCGGCGCAGTCCAGCGGCCGGTCGCGTTCCACGTAGCGCACGATTTCGGCGTCGTCCAGCACCCGGAACTTCACCCGGGTGGTGTCCACGTGGCTTTCCTGACGCCCGGTGCTGCCCTGCATGAGCCGCACGGCGGTGTGGAAGGTGACCACCCGCCCGCTGCACATGGCCAGTTGCTGGCAGGCGGCCTCCACGGTGCCGGGCTTGCCGAGCACGTCGTCGTCCACCGCTGCCACCTGATCGCTGCCGATGATCCAAGCCAGGGGGTGCTGCCGGGCCACGGCTTCGGCCTTGTGGCCGGCCAAGCGCGCCGCCAGCCCGTGCGGAGGTTCGCCGGGGCGGGGGAATTCGTCGACGCCGGGGGCGGCGACGCTGAAGGGCAGGCCCAGCCGTTCCAGCAAGGCACGGCGGTAGGGGGAGGTGGAGCCGAGGACGAGGGGAGGGGTACCGGTCATGTGGTGCTGCCAAAACAATTCGCAAAACAAGGGCTTGCAGCTTAAAGCCTTTTGACTTCGGGGCCCGGCATCCCTATCATACCGCCCCCATGCTGAAGACCCCTGCAGATCCGGTCGATATCGGCCTGCTGTCTGCGCAGGGGTCGCGGTTTGCCTGCCACTTCCAGGTCCCCGAGCTGCCGCGCCTTGCCGCTGGCCTCGCGGGCCAGTCGGGGCAGGTGGAGGCGCAGTTCAGTTTCCATGAAGTGCAGGGTTTTCCGGCACTGGAAGGTGCCGTGGCGGCGCAGGTAGAGGTCATCTGCCAGCGCTGCCTCGAAGCATTTTCGCTGCCCATCGCGGCGGAACTGAAGCTGGCCTTCGTGGGCGGCGAAGAGGACGAGGCGCAGGTGCCGGCGGATTTCGAAGCCGTGGTCCTGCAAGACCTGCGTCTGTCGCTGCGCGAGCTGGTCGAAGACGAACTGCTGCTGTCCTTCCCGCTGGTGCCCATGCACCCGGCCGGTAGCAGCGCCTGCCGCCCCGCGGTGCAGGTGCTGTCCGAGGAAGAAGTGGCCGAACTGCCGGAACCCCCGGCAGAGGAAGCGTCCCAGGCCAACCCGTTCGCGGGCCTGAAGAACATGCTGAAGCGGGAAGACTGAAACCCCGCCCGGCGTCGGTACGAGTTTGCACGAGGAGTTTGAAACATGCCTGTCCAGAAAAGCCGCAAGACCCCGTCGAAGCGCGGCATGCACCGTTCGCACGACCACCTGACCGCCCCGACGCTGTCCACGGACGCCAAGTCCGGCGAGACGCACGTGCGTCACCGCGTCAGCCGCGACGGCTACTACCGCGGCAAGCAGGTCATCGTGCCCAAGGCCGAAGACGCTCAAGATTAAGTGACCTCCGTGGCCGCTGCGGTCACGGTCGCCGTGGACGTCATGGGTGGCGACCACGGCTGCGCTCCTTGCGTCGAGGGTGCATTGCTCGCCCTCGCGCTTCCCCGTGTCCCCCTTTCCACTCGCTTGTGTCTGGTCGGCGATGCCGTTCAGATAGAAGCTGCCCTGTCCGCGTGTCCGGCGCCGCTGCGTGCCCGGCTGGACATCCTGCCGTCGTCGCAAGTCGTCACCATGGACGACGCCCCGCGCGAAGCCATCCGTCGCAAGAAGCAGTCGTCCATGCGCCTCGCGCTTGACGCCATGGCAGAAGGCCGTGTGCAGGCGGTGGTCAGCGCCGGCAACACCGGTGCGCTCATGGGCATGGCGCATTTCGTACTCGGCACGCTTCCCGGCATTTCCCGCGCCGCCATCCTCGTGGCCCTGCCGGCGCCGCAGGGCTGTACCTGGGCACTGGACCTCGGCGCCAATGCCACTGCCAACCCCGAGCAGTTGCGCCAGTTCGCAGTGATGGGCCATCTGGTGGCCCGCGAGGTGGGCGGGTTGGCCCAGCCTCGCGTCGGCC
>JBEGRA010000184.1:0-2839 GCA_041180705.1 Pseudomonadota bacterium
CCTGGTATTGCGCGAGCAAGGCCCCGGCCATCGCCACCAAGGCGTTCGAGAGCGCGAGGCCGGCAGTGAGCAGCACGCCGTCGCTGGAGCCCAGTGCACGCACCATCTGGTCATTGTCGCCGGTGGCGCGCATGGCGAGCCCCAGATGCGTACGGAAGAAGGCGTACAGCAACACGCCCACCAGAACGACGAGCCCCAGACTGAGCCCCAGCAAGGCCAAGTCGCGAACGGCTGTTTCGCGGCCGAACAGCAAGACCTTTTCGGGGCCGAAGTGGGCGGCAATGGCTGCGGCCTGGTCCGCGAACGTCGCCACGTTCATCAGCGGCACGTTGCTTTTGCCCATCACGTGCAGGTTCACGGAATAAAGCGCGGTCATGACGATGATGCCGGAGAGCAGTGCATTGATCTTGAAGCGCGTGTGCAGCACGCCGGTAACCAGCCCGGCCAAGGCACCGGCCACCGCAGCCGCCAGCGTGGCGTACAGGGGGCCGTGGCCGGTCACGAGCAAGGCTGCAGCAACGGATGCGCCCAAGGTGATGGACCCTTCCGCCGTCATGTCGGGGAAGTGGTACACGCGAAAACTGATGAACACGCCCAGCGCGACCAGCGCCAGGATGAGGCCGATGATGAAGGCCCCCAGCAGCAGGCTCATGGCTTTGTCTCCAGCGTGAGCGGGGCCACCCAGAGCGCGCCGCGGGTGAAGGCACTTTCCAGCGTGGCTTCCACGTCACGGTCGTCCGTGAGCAGATGCAGCACGTCCTGTACCGTGTCGTGTTCGAACCAAGGGCGCAAGGCCGCTGCCACGGAAAGATTGCCACGCGGCAAGGCCCGGAAGCGGAACGCCGCGGCGTGCAGATGGCCCTCCACTGTGCAGCCTGCGCCCAGCGGCCGCAGGAATGGCGCGAGGGCGGCAGGAACCGTACCGGCTTTGGCCACGACACCGCACACCACGGAAGAAGCGCGGACGTGCGCTTTCTCGGTAGTGAATGACAGCCACTGCCGTACTTCCGGGAAATCGAGGGGGGAGCTCGCGGCATCGATGGTGCCTGCCGTCGGGCTGCGCCGCAGCGAGGCACCGGCCAGCCCTGCGCTCTCGCCGGCGATGACGAGGCAGGCCAAGTCGGTGTTGGTCAATTCCAGTGCGAGTTCCGCCAACGCACCCATGCGCACTTGCTCCGCGCCTTCCGCGGGTTCGAAACGCGCCAACTGCGTGAAGCTGCCCGTGCAGGCAATGCCGTAGAGGCTTTGCATCTGCGGGACGTAGCTGCCTTCGGTGACCAGAGTGTCGCAAGTGCGCGAGCTGTCGCCAGGTTGGTAGGCAGCCGCGCCGGCCACGGCGAGGAATTCACCGTAGCGCGCCTGGCATTCGGCGTAGTTTTCGCCGAACGCCCCAAGGCCAATCGCCATCAATTCGGGCTTTACGTCGAGCATTTGGTTGTGGCTGGCCGTGAAGCTTGCAGTGGCCAGCAGCGCCGGGTTGCCGTAAGCCTGCCCGCGCATTCCCTCTGCACCCTGACGATGCAACTCGCCGCGAACTTCGGAACGCGTAAAGCTTTCGACCGTCGGCGAAGGGTCTTCCGCGACCGGCGTGGTCTGGGCGCCTGGCGCGGATGTCGTGGCGAGCAGCATGCCCGCCATGCCGGCCATCTCGAGCACTTCGCGGACGGCGTCCGTGGGCTGCTCTACGGCAAAGCTGCCTCCTACGGTCTTCAGGCGTTTATAGGCGCCGAGCAAGCAGCGCAGCCCCAGCGAACTGACGAACACGATGCCACTCATGTCCAGCACGAGTTGGTCGTGCCCGGCGCGGACGAGTTCGTCGAGCGCCTTGGCGAGATGGTCGGACCAGGTGCCGTCCAAGCGTCCCTTCGCTATTACTCGCGTGCGGCCCGCGGCTTGTGTGTGAGAGATCTCCACGCAGATATCCTCGGGTTCAGTGGCCGCGGGTGGCGTTGTCGTTGCGTTCGCCGGAAGCGTCGATGAGTACCTGGGCCTCGTCGGCCACACCGGCAGGCAACTGCCACTTCGGGAATTTCGCCAAAGCGACGAGGTTCAGGTTGAAGCGCTCCGGGACACGATTGGTGACCGGGACTTCTTTCAGGTTGCGGCCAGCAAGCACGTCCGCGGCGAGGTCGCCGGTTTCCATCCCCACCGTCACGAAATCTGCGCCGAGGTCAAAGACTGCCCCCTTGCGTACGTTGCCCGGGGAAATGGTGAACGTGGGAATGCCGGCTTGCAGGCCTGCCTTGATGACGGAGTCGACCGACACCAGCACCATCACGTCGCCGGTAACGATGAACGCCTCGGCGCCGCGCGACGCCAGCGAAGCCGCCGCTTCACCGACGCCCGAAGGGCTGTCGACAGTGGCTTCCAGCAGTTCGATGCCGCGCTCCGCGCAAGCTTTGCGCGTGGCCTTGGTGTATTCCTCGGAGTTCGCCTCTGCCGAATGCCACACGAGCCCCAGTTTGCGCAGCCCGGGGTACATGCGCCGCGCCATGTCCAGGGGCTTGTCCACGGGCAGGAAACTGTCCGCGCCGGACATGTAGGGCGGATGATCCAGCGGGTCCGTGGCGCTGACGCCAACGCCGGCAATGGAAGACTTCGCCACGATGCCGAAGACATGCGGTACGTGGTGCTGGCGGTTCACATTCGCCACGGCCTGCAGCGAGGCGGTGGACACCGTGATGACAAGGTCGAACGAACCGTCCGTGACGCGGCGGGCAATATCGTTGGCCGTGGCCAGTTCGCCCTGGGCATTGAACTTCTGCAACTGCATGGTCTTGCCGGCGATGTAGCCACGCTTTTCAAGGCCGCGGAGCACGCCGGTGACGCCATCATCCAG
>JBEGRA010000185.1:0-5582 GCA_041180705.1 Pseudomonadota bacterium
ATGTGCAGGGTGCGTGGTCGCTGCGCCTGCGGAACACGCTCTATGGCTCGTCTTCGCGTTTCGCCGACCCCGGCGATGGCCGCTATTACCTTGACCGCACGGGCACTCGTGTCCTGACCGATGTCGATGCGTCGTATCAGGTGACATCGCAGCTTTCCTTGAGTGTGGGCGCCAACAACGTGTTCAACGTGTTCCCGCAGCGCGTGAATGCCGCGGGCTTGGCGGCGAGTGCGGCTGCCGGCAATCCTGCCGTGGAAATCTATCCAGCGTTCTCGCCCTTCGGCATCAACGGCGGCTACTACTACGCGCGGCTCGACTACGGGTTCTGAAATACGGCGGGCACGATTGCCCGCTCAGTATTCGAAATTGTCGATCAAGCGCGTGGTGCCCAGTTTGGCGGCGCCCAGCACCACCAGTGCGTCGTTGGCGCTGGCAGGTGGCAGCAAATCCGAACGGCGGCGCACCGTCAGGTAGTCCGGTTCCCAGCCGCGGCTGCGTAAAGCAGCCATCGCCGCCGCTTCTGCCGCTGCCAGTGCTGCGTATTGGCCATTGGTCAAGGCTTCGCGGGTGTCTGCTGCCAACCGCCGCAGGGCAGCCGCCAAAGCGCCGGCTTCGGCTCGTTCCGCGGCACTCAGGTAACCGTTGCGCGAGCTCAAGGCCAGGCCGTCTTCCGCGCGCCGCGTCTCCACCCCGACAATCTCGATGGGCAGGGCCATCTGTTGCGCCATCTGGCGAATGACCAGCAACTGCTGGTAGTCCTTCTTGCCGAACAGTGCCACTTGCGGCTGCACGAGGTTGAATAGCTTGTGCACCACGGTGGCCACGCCGGTGAAGAAGCCCGGCCTGTGCTCGCCCTCGAGAATGTTCGCGAGGGCGGCTGGTGGTTGCACCGTGAACGCTTGGGGCTCCGGGTAAAGCTCGCTCTCCGCAGGGGCAAACACGGCGTCGCAGCCAGCGCTCGCCAGGGCGGCGCAATCGCTTTCGAAGGTGCGCGGGTACGTGTCGAAGTCTTCCTTCGGCCCGAACTGCAAGCGGTTCACGAAGATGCTGGCGATGACGTGCCCGGAACCCGAAGGCGCGCGCAGGCGTGCCTCGCGGACCAAGTCGAGATGGCCTTCATGCAAATTGCCCATGGTCGGGACGAAGGCGCGCAGAGTGCTGCAGGCAACCACGGCACGCAGTTCCGCGACGGTACGCAGTATTTTCAAGGAGCGAACTTCCGGCTTACCAGGCGTGGAGTGCGTTGTCCGGGAACGTGCCGGACTTCACGGCCGCCACGTAGGCGGCCACGGCTTCAGGCACGCCGCTGGCCCCTTGCATGAAATTGCGCACGAAGCGCGGCGTGCGGCCGAGGGTGATGCCGAGCATATCGTGCATCACCAGGACTTGCCCGGCGGTGTCGCTGCCAGCGCCGATGCCGATGGTGTGGCAATGCGGCAGTTGCTGTGTCAGTTCCGCGGAGAGGCGCGCGGGGACCATCTCCAGCACCAGCAAGCTGGCGCCGGCGTCCTGCAGGGCGAGCGCATCGCTGCGCAGTTGCCCGGCAGTCGCGTTGTCCCGCCCTTGCACGCGGTAGCCGCCCAGCGAGTGAACGGTTTGCGGGGTCAAGCCCAGGTGTCCGCACACCGGAATGCCACGATCCACGAGGAAACGGACGGTATCGGCCGTCCAGCCGCCACCTTCCAGTTTCACCATGTGGGCACCGGCCTGCATCAGCACGGCGGCGTTGCGGAAGGCCTGCTCGGGGGACTCGTGGTACGAGCCGAAGGGCATGTCCGCGATGATCCACGCCGTACCTTGCACGCGGCGAACGCCACGAACCGTACATTCGGTGTGGTAACGCATGGCTTCGAGCGTCACGCCCACCGTGCTGTTCAGTCCTTGCACCACCATGCCGACGGAGTCGCCGACGAGAATGCAGTCCACGCCGGCGTTGTCGGCCACGGCGGCGAGTGTCGCGTCGTAGGCGGTGACCATGGTGATTTTCTCGCCACGGGCGCGCATTTCACCCAGGCGAGGCAGGCTGACGGGCTTGCGCGAGCCTACCGGCGAGGCAGGCGGCAGCGTGCCGTAAGGCACGGACTCGGTCGACGCAGTTTCGGTCGACGCGGACACGATGGGGCCGGGGAGCTGTGACATGGCGCGAACCTTACCATGCGGGCGCTGCATGCGCCCCTGCTGCGGGCCTGTTCAGAGGTGGCCCCGTGGCTGGACGGGTGGGCGCCAGCCACGGTGCTCAGGCCAATGCGGTTACAGCTTCAGCAGTTGCTCGGCGATGCATACGTTCGCGCCCACGCCGACCGCGAATGACAGCGTTCGTACCCACGGAATGCCGAAGGTATAAGCCGCCGCATGCACTACGCGGGCCCACAGGTAAACCGTGGCGCACAGGGTGGTGGCGGCGTTGCTGACACCCGCGGCATGCGCGGTGAGCACCAGAGCGGCGAATACCACCAGGTTTTCCACGGCGTTGTAGTGGGCGGACTTCAAACGTTGTGCCCAGGGCGCGAGCGGTGGCGGGTTCTCCGGGTACCCCACCGCACTGGCGAGGCCGCGTACGGCAATCAAGTTCAGGATGTACGGGACCCAAAGCAGTCCGGTGAACAGGGCGACGATGGTCAATGTACGCAATTCGGCGGTCATTTCCCCTTCTCCTTGTTGATGGTTATTGGTCTTTGACCGTCAAGAGATCGCCACTGGAGCTGTGCGTTGGCGCTTGAAGCGCGGGAGCGCGGGAGCGCGGCTCTTCGCAGCGGTCGCTGGTCATTCTGCGCGCGTGTCCGGCGGCCCGCCAGTGGCTAGCCTGTCGCCCGTCGACGGGTTAGCCTTGCGCAGATAACATTCAGCTTTCATCGAAGAGGATTGCCCTTTGTTCAGCGGACTTCCCGACCCCGCTCGTTGGTCGCTGCCTGCCGCTCTGGCGGAGCACGCGGCCCGCCAGCCCGAAGCGCTTTGGGTTACCACTACCGAAGGCGAAACGCTGACGTTCGGTCAGGCCGCCGCCGATGCCGCCAAGGTGGCCGGATGGCTCGAGGCGCTGGGCGTGGAGCGCGGCGCCACGGTCGCCGTCATGATGGGCAGTACGCTGGATTTCATCCGCGTGTGGCTGGGGTTGCAGTACCGGGGCGCTGTCGGCGTCCTGCTGAACACCGAGCTTTCGGGCGCGTTCCTCGAACACCAGTTGGCCAATTGCGGCTGTGCGTTTGCCATCGCGGACGCCACGCTGGCGCCGCGTGTGGTGGCGGCGGCACCGCAAGCCCCCGCCTTGCGTCGGGTGGCTGTGGTGGGGCGCCAGGGTGTGCCGGCCGCTACCGTCGACTGCGGTGCCCTCGAGCCGGTGGATTTCGCCGCCTGGCATCAGGCTACGCCGGCAGTGCCTTCGGTTCCGGCGGGTCATGATATCGCCTGCATCATGTACACGTCCGGCACGAGTGGCCCCGCCAAGGGCGTACTCATGCCCTACCGGCACTGTGCGCTCTATGGCATCGGCACGATCAAGTCCCTGGAGCTGACGGCGGCCGACCGCTACTACATCACCCTGCCGCTGTTCCACGTGAACGGGCTGTTCATGCAGCTGGGTGCCACTTTGCTCGCCGGTATCGTGGCCATCGTGCGCGAACGTTTCAGTGCCACCGAATGGTTGAACGACGTGCGCCGCCATGGCGCTACCGTCTCGAACAACCTTGGCGCACTGGCCGCCTTCGTGGCAGCTACGCCCGCGGCGGCCAACGACCGCGAGCATGCACTGCGCGTGGTGCAGAACGCGCCGAATGTTCCCGAGCTGGAACGGGTGTTCCGCGAGCGGTTCGGCGTGCCGCATGTGACCTCGGGCTTCGGCATGACGGAAGTAAATATTCCCATCTGGGGCAGGGTGGGGCGTTCCACGCCGGCCGCAGCGGGTTGGGTGCATGAAGAGCACTTCGAGGTCATCATCGCGGACCCGGAAACCGACTTGCCCGTGCCCCGCGGCAATCTCGGTGAAATCCTGGTGCGCCCGCGTATTGCCGGTGGCTTCATGGCGGGCTACCACGGCATGCCCGACAAGACGGTCGAGGCCTGGCGCAACCTGTGGTTCCACACGGGCGACGCGGGTGTCATGGATGCCACGGGGCTCGTCACGTTCGTGGACCGCCTCAAGGACTGCATCCGCAGGCGCGGCGAGAACATCGCAGCGAACGAAGTGGAGTTCGCGGTGGCGGGGCTGCCCGGCGTGGCGGAAGTGGCGGCATTCGCGGTGCCCAGCGACCTGCTGGGCGGTGAAGACGAACTGATGCTGGCGGTCGTTCCGGTGCCTGGCAGCAGTTTTGACCCGCTCGCATTTGCCGCTGCTGCCGAACAGTTGTTGCCGCGCTTCGCTCGCCCGCGCTATGTCGAAGTGTTGGAGGCGCTGCCCAAGACTGCTACCGGCAAGGTACAGCGTGCGGTGCTGCGCAAGCGCGGTAGCGGTAGCGCCATCGACCGCGGCGAACCGCAGCGCCGGGGAAAAACATCATGACCACGCTGAACGTTGAAGCCGTCCGTGCTCACTTCCCCGCACTGCGGCGAATGCATTCTGGGCAAGCGGTGGCGTACTTCGATGGCCCCGGCGGTACGCAGGTGCCGGCGAGTGTTCCGGCAGCCATCACCGACTATCTGCTCAACCACAATGCCAACGCGCACTGGGCCTTCACTACCAGCGTGGAGACGGACGCCATCGTGCTGGCGGCACGTCATGCCTTCGCCGACTTTCTGAACTGTGCGCCGAACGAAGTGGTTTTCGGCGCGAACATGACCACGCTGGCGTTTCATCTGGCCCGCGCCGTTGGCCGTAGTTTGCAGCCGGGTGACGAGGTGGTAGTCACGGATCTTGACCATCACGCCAACCGCGGGCCATGGCAGGCCATCGCCAAGGAGCGCGGGCTGGTATTGCGTTCGGTGCGTCTGGATACTGCAAGTGGCGAACTGGATTGGGCAGACTTCGAGCGTTGTGTCACGCCGCGAACTCGTGTCGTTGCGGTGGGTGCGGCCTCCAACGCACTGGGAACCGTCAACGATGTAAAGCGCGCGGTTGCGCTTGCCAGAAGCGTCGGTGCGCTCTCGTTCGTGGATGCCGTGGCCTATGCGCCGCACGCCCTCGTGGATGTGCAGGACTGGGGCTGCGACTTCCTGGCCTGCAGCGCCTACAAGTTCTATGGCCCGCACGTGGGTGTGCTCTACGGGCGTCACGAGTTGCTGGCGGGGTTGGATGTGCCGAAGCTGGAGCCTGCGCCGAATACCGCGCCGGACCGGCTCGAGACGGGCACGGCGAATTTCGAAGGTATAGCCGGCGCCGCGGCGGCTGTGGAATTTTTGGCCAGTCTCGGTAGCGGCACCACGCGCCGCGAACAACTAGCCGCTGCATTTGCGGCGCTGCACGCCAACTCGGCAGCCTTGTTCACGGAACTGTGGGAGGGGCTCGCCGCTGTCCCCGGGTTGAGGCTCTACGGCCTCGGGCCGCAGGCAGAGCGGATCCCCACGCTGTCGTTCACGTTGGCGGGCGTGCCGGCGGAGCACATTTCCTGGCAGTTGGCCGCCGTTGGTCTGTTCGCCTCCAGTGGCAATTT
>JBEGRA010000186.1:0-5653 GCA_041180705.1 Pseudomonadota bacterium
GCAGTTCCTGCGCGTCGATGGCGCGCAGCACACCGACGTACAACTCACCCTCACCCATGCCGCGGCAAACACCACAAGCACGCAGGCAGTGCGTGCACTGGCTGCCGGTCGCGCGCGTGGCGCGTTCAGCGGCAAGGTGGTCATGCCGCCCGCGGCGCATGGGGCAGATTCTGCTCAGTCCATCCGCAATCTGTTGCTCTCCCCCAGCGCCGAACTGGACACGCGCCCGCAACTGGAAATCCATGTCGATGACGTGAAGGCCAGCCACGGCAGCACCACCGGCTCGCTCGACGAACAGGCCCTGTTTTATCTGCGCTCTCGCGGCATCGGGGAACAGGAAGCCCGTCGTCTGCTCACGCAAGCATTCGCCGCCGACGTCATCGCACGCCTGCCCTGGCCAAGCCTGCGCGAATGGCTCGCCGCGAGGGTTCTGCCATGACCACAGCCAGCCCTTCGGGCGCTTTGCCAGCGCTGCCGTTCAGCGCGGAAGAAGTCACTGCCCTGCGCGCGGATTTCCCCATCCTCCACCAGCAGGTGAACGGCAAGCCGTTGGCCTATTTGGACAACGGGGCCTCGGCGCAGCACCCGCGTTCGGTCATAGACGCGGAGGCGGACTATTACCGCCACGACCACTCGAACATCCACCGTGGTGTCCATACGTTGTCGCAGCGTGCTACGGATGCGTTCGAAGCCGCGCGCCACAAACTCCAGCGCTTCATCAACGCGCGCAGTGAACGCGAAGTCATCCTCACGCGGGGCACGACGGAGTCCATCAACCTCATCGCACAGTCCTGGGGAAGAACTTTCCTGCAGCCGGGCGACGAGATTCTCGTTTCCCGCCTTGAACACCACGCCAATCTGGTGCCGTGGCAAATCGTCGCCGGTCAGACCGGCGCCGTGGTTCGCCCCATCCCCATCACGCTCGAAGGTGAAGTCGACTTCCAGGGTTTTCTGGACCTGCTGACCCCCCGCACGCGCGTCCTGGCCCTGGCCCACGTGTCGAATTCGCTGGGCACCATCAATCCGGTGGAGAAGTTCATCGCGGTAGCGAGGGAGCGTGGCATCGTCACCGTCATCGACGGCGCGCAAGCCGTGCCGCACATGGCCGTAGACGTACAGGCTCTGGGCTGCGACTTCTATGCGTTTTCCGGGCACAAGTTGTTCGGGCCCACGGGCACAGGCGTGCTCTATGGTCGCGAGGCTTTGCTGGAGGCCATGCCGCCCTGGATGGGTGGCGGCGACATGATTCTGGAAGTGCGCTTCGAGGGCACTACCTTCAACACCCTGCCCCACAAGTTCGAGGCCGGCACGCCGAACATTGCCGGATTCATCGGACTCGGTGCAGCCGTGGACTATGTGCAGCAAGCCGGACTGGGCCGCATTGCGGCTACCGAAGAAGCGCTGCTGCATTACGCGACTGCACAACTGCAGGCAGTGCCTGGCCTGCGAATCATCGGCACCGCGCCAAACAAGGCTGCCGTCATTTCCTTCGTGGTGGACGGCATCCATCCGCATGACCTCGGCACCATTCTCGACCAGGAAGGCGTTGCGGTTCGCACGGGCCACCATTGCGCCATGCCGGTCATGGAATTCTTCGACGTGCCCGCCACGGCTCGCGCGTCCTTCGCCTTTTACAACACGCCTGCGGAGATCGACCAACTGGTCGGCGCCCTGCATCGCGCCCGCGAACTTTTCTGCTGAAGGCCCCATGGACCTGAAAGATCTCTACCGGGATGTCATCCTGGACCACAACAAGCGCCCCCGGAATTTCGGGGTGCTGGCCGTACCGCCAGCCCACGAAGCCCGCGGTGCCAACCCCTTGTGTGGTGACACGCTGCGCGTCTGGGTGCAACTCGACGGCGAGCGCATCACCGACGTGAAGTTCGAGGGCAAGGGCTGCGCCATTTCCGTGGCGTCAGCCTCGCTCATGACGGAAGCAGCCATCGGACACACCGTCGCCGAGGTACAAGCGCAGTTCGAGCGAGTGCACAACGTATTCACTCATCACGATGCACCGCTGGACCCCGCACTCGGCAAACTGGCCGCGCTCGCCGGCGTCCGCGATTTCCCGGCACGCGTGAAGTGCGCGAGCCTCGCCTGGCACACCCTGAACGCCGCACTGGCCGCCGCCACCGCCGGCCAACCCGCAGCCACCCCTCCTACCGTCCAGACCGAATGAGCAGGAAGTCCTGACATGCGTCGCCACGAAAACGAACCCATCGTCGTCAACCGCGACGTCAAGGCAGTCATCATCCCGGCCGGCATCGAAGTGAAACTGCGGACCGGCAGCGTGGGCTACATCACCCAGGCCTTGGGCGGCAGCTTCACCGTTTACGTCGAAGGCAACCTCTTTCGCGTGGCCGGCGCCGACGCCGACGCCATCGGCAAGGAACCGGTCACGCCGCCCGAACTCCCCCCGAACGCTACCGACGAGCAGTTCGAGGAAGTGACCTGGGCGCAGATCCGCACCGTGTTCGACCCGGAAATTCCGGTGAACATCGCGGACCTCGGTCTGGTTTATCGCTGCGACATCAGCAAGGACGACGCCGGCCAGCGCAACATCAAGATCGACATGACCCTGACCGCGCCCGGATGCGGCATGGGCGAGGTGCTGGTAGCAGACGTGAAGGACAAACTCGAAGCGCTGCCGACCGTGAAGGCCGTGGATGTCGAACTGGTATTCGACCCACCTTGGTCGGCGGACCGCATGACGGAAGCCGCGCGGCTGCAGACGGGGATGATGTGAGTACGGACACCGCCCACTGGACCTTGCTCGGACCGGCTGCCAGCGTGCCGCGCAATGGTCACGCGTCGTTCGAGGCCGCGGGCCGGTTCATCGCGGTATACGACGTCCAGGGCGAGCTTTATGCCATCGAAGACGTGTGCACGCATGATGGCGAACCGCTGGCGGATGCCCCTATCGAAACCGCCACACCCGATGATATCGCGAGTGGCGCCTCCGGGCCGGTCGTCATCTGCCCACGACACGGAGCCCGGTTCTGCCTGAAGTCCGGCGCAGCACTTTGCCCGCCGGCCTACGAGCCCGTCACGCCCTTCGCCGTACGCAACGACGACGGCAAGCTTTGGGTATTGTTGCCGCCGTGAGCACTACCCAACGCAGTCTTACCCTGCTGCGTCACGCTCAGGCCGCAGCGGCACCGCGCGGTCAGCATGACTTCGAACGCCCGCTGGATGCCACGGGCCAAGCGCAACTGCGTGAACGTGCCCCGGCCTTCGCGAACGCCACCAGTTCGTTTCCCATCGATCGCTGCCTGCACAGCAGTGCAGTACGCACCACCGCCACTGCACTTGCCTTCGCACACGCTTGCGGCTTGCCGAAGAGCGCCATATATGCGGAGGCAGACTTGTACGAAGTGGACTTGCCGACGCTGCTCGCCGTGTTGCGTCGCACCCCGGAAACCGTGCAGCACCTGCTGCTGGTAGGCCACAACCCCACGTTGTCGGCCCTCGCCTGGCAGCTCTCGCCAGCGGCTTCGCCCGGCGGCCTGCAGCCGTGCGACCTCGTGACCGTGACCTTCACCGGGCCCTGGGCCGAACTCCGCTGACACCCTGCCTCGTGAGTGCCCTTTGTGTTGTGGGCACCCTTCGTGTTGTGGGCACCCTTCGTGTTGTGGGCACCCTTTGTGTTGTGGGCACCCTTTGTGTTGGGGGCACCCTTTGTTTTGTGGGAGCGAGCTTGCTCGCGACTTCCTAACGCCGCGGCGCGGCCAAAAGCTCCGCCAGATATTGCTGCCACAGCACCGCCACCGTGTGCGAACCATGGCCACGCGTAGCTGCACTGAACGGCAACACCACGGCGCGACCGTGTTTCACTTTGGCAGTTCCTGCCTCCAGCAACCCGAGTTCCGGCGGATTGATGAGGTCATCCGCGGTATTCACCGCGATGAGCGGTGCCGCGATATCCCCCAACCCCGGCACCGGGTCGTAGTCCGCAGAAGCTTCCACCTGGTACAGCAAGTCGTTGGCGTCGAGGGTCTTCAAACTGCTTTCCATCGCCGCGTCATAAACGCGGTCCGCAGCAGCACGCGTCGGCGCCTCCTGCTGGCGCAAGGCTGCGTTCGACCCCATCAACCAGAGCATGGCGGCAGCGGTTCGCAATCCCGTCGGTTGCTGCTCGTAGTTTCCGTCGTGCCACGACGGGTCCAGACGAATGGCATCAATCAGTACGCGCCGCCACGCACGGTTGCGACCCGACATGGGTGCCGGAAGGCTGGCCAGCGGCAACAAGGCATCCATGAACTGCGGGTAGCGCTGGCCCCAGAGCCAGGTATGCATGCCGCCCATGGAAGTCCCCATCACCAGCCGCAAGTGGTCGACACCGAGCACTTCCGTCAACAAGCGATGATCCGCCTGCACCATGTCTTCATAGCCGTAGTGCGGAAAGCGCGTGCGCAAACCGTCGCTGGGCTTGGCGGACTGACCATGCCCGATGCCATCGCGAAGGATCAGGAAGTATTTGTCGGCGTCGAGCAACTGCCCCGGGTTGAACAGCGTGCCCGCGAATTCCGGTCGGAGGAACTGGGCACCGGACCCGCCCGTGCCGTGCAGGATGAGCACGGCGTTGGTGACATGCCCCGCGGCATCGCGCTCGGGCTTTCCCAGCGTGCGATAGTGCAGGCGCAGGTCCTGTACGCTGCCGTCACTGAAATGGAACGCTGGCAGCGTGGCGGTGCCTTCTGTCACCGCGGGCCAGGAGGCCAAAGCCCCTGCCCAGGGCGCCAGTCCCAAACTCAACCACAGCAACAAACGGTTCATGCAGACTCCGGCACGCACGCAAACAGGAATGGCGAACGCTTCACTCCAGCGCCAACAGCGACGCGTTGCCGCCAACGGCCGTAGTGTTGATGGTGATGGTGCGCTCCACCGCGAACCGTAGCAGATAGTGGGGCCCACCGGCTTTCGGACCCGTGCCCGACAGGCCGTGGCCACCGAAGGGCTGCACACCCACCACAGCCCCCACCAGATTGCGGTTCACGTAGACATTGCCGGCCGGTGCCGTAGCGCACACCTCGGCAATGGTGCTGTCCAGCCGCGTCTGCAAGCCGAACGTCAGGGCATAGCCGGTGTCGGCAGCCGCTTGCAGCAGCGTCGGCAAGGTGCCTGCACGCCAGCGCAGCACATGCAGTACCGGTCCGAAGACTTCGCGCTCCAGAACGGCCAGCGAAGGGATCTCCACGGCGAGTGGCGCCACGAAGCAACCGTTCTCCGCCAAATCCGCAGGCACCTGGCAACGATGTGCCCAAGTGGCGCCCTGCTGCACACGCTGCGCATACGACTCGAGTTGCTCCCGTGCCGTCTCGTCGATGACCGGGCCGACATCGGTGGACCACGATTCCGGGGCACCAATGCTGAGTTCGTCCATCGCTCCGCGCAGCAGATGCAGGACCCGGTCCGCAATCTCTTCCTGCAGGCACAGCACGCGCAGGGCGCTGCAACGCTGCCCCGCGCTGTTGAAACTGCTGGCCAACACATCGCCGACCACCTGTTCGGGCAAGGCCGAACTGTCGACCACCATCAGGTTCTGCCCGCCGGTTTCGGCGATGAAGACGGGAATGGCACCGTTGCGAGCGGCCAACTGCCGCTGGATAAGACGCGCGACTTCCGTGCTTCCCGTGAACGCCACACCGACGAC
>JBEGRA010000187.1:0-2866 GCA_041180705.1 Pseudomonadota bacterium
GCCCACGCCGCCGCCGGCGCCCCGCCGGCCGCCGCAGTCGCCGCCCAGGCCGCTGCAGTCGCCGCTCAGGCCGCTGCAGTTGCCGCGCAGGCCGCTGCAGTTGCCGCGCAGGCCGCTGCAGTCGCCGCTCAGGCCGCTGCAGTCGCCGAACAGTCCTGGGTGCTGGCCCGTGGGCTTACTGACATGTTTCAAGGTTGGGGTGATGGGCATGGATTGGTCTCCAGGGAAGGGCCGACGAGGCGGCCAGGGTAGGCCCCTACCATAACGGCAGGGGCGAAGGTGAGGAAGCTACGAGGGCCAGATTGCAGCGCCGAGGAGGGCGCTGATCTGCGTGTTGCGGTACCGCCGGAGAATCGCCTTGGCGCCGGCCAGGGTGGCTTGGGTCCAGAACGCAGTGTCGATCCCGGCGATGATGCGCCCGACCGTGACGTCGGCTTGGCTCCAACCTTCGTCATTCCGCTTCGAAGCGTGATCGGCATCACAGGCGGTGAGGAACCGCGCCGCTGCGGCGCAGGCTTCCGCCTGGTGGCGCATCGCGTCGTCCAGTGGCCCGCCGGTGTCCAGCGAGGCTAGGAGTTCGGCGTCACGGGCGCGGCGCTTCATGCGCGCGATGAAGCGAGCGTTTTCCACCTTGTGCTTGCCGCCCGGGCTTTCGGGCTCCGCGTGGGTCCAGATGCACCAGCCGCCGTTGTGTGGGCCGGTGTAGCGGCACTCCACCAACTTCCGCATGGTCTGCTTGCCGGAAGCGTTCGTGACGGTCACCTCCGCGCCGGCCCAGGCCGCCTTGGCGCTGTCGTCGAGCCAGTGGCAGTTACGAAGCAGCCATTCGCCGGTGTTCTTATCCTTGGCCCACGACCAGCGGACGCTTGGGTCGGTGGGCTCGGGGAGATCGTCCGCGCCGAGTGCCTGGGCTTTCGCTTCCGCCTGCTGGGCGGGTGTGGGTGGGGCCGGAGGCGCGTCGGTATCGGAATGGCGAACGCCTTCGTCGGCATCCAGTGTGCGCCAGGCCACGTCGCGCTTGAGGTCCACGGTTTCGATGATGTGGATATCGAGGCAATCCGCCGCGCCCAGGTAGTAGGCGATCGCCTGGGCGTCCGCACCGCCCTTCCCTCCCATGCGGCAGATACGGCCCTCGGCCTGATCCAGCTGCGCGGGAGTCCAGGCGCACTCGGCGAAGCAGCAGACGGTGGTGCGCAGATGCAAGCCGTTCATGCCGGTGCCGCAGGCGTCGATGGTGCCGATGAAGACCCGTGGGCCGCCGGGTTGCGCGAAGCGGTCGACCTTGGCTTGGCGCTCGGGGGCGGGATCGTCGCCGGAAGCGAATTCGATCTGGCCCAGGCCAGCGTCCTCGGCCATGAGCCGCTCTTGAATCGTGCGCCCGGCCTCTTTGTGGTGCACGAACACCACGATAGCGGAATCCGGGCCCGCCTCCTCCAGCCATGAAGCGATCCAGGCCGCCGCGGCGGGGGCTTTGGCCGCGCCAAGGTCGCGTCGGTATGCGGCCATTTCCTCAAAGGGCGGCAGCTCGCCTCGGGATAAGGCTTCGCGCGCCTCGTCCGAGACGCCCTTGGATTCTTTCACCCCGCCCAGCGGAACGATCGTGCGCGTGAGGTCGGGAAGCTCTCCGCGCACGTCCGCGCGCGTGCGCCGAAGGATTCGCCCCGTCGAGCGCAGCAGGTCGGCCAGGTCGTCGATGTTCCGCCGGGCCATGAGGTCGAAACCTGAAGGTGTCCAGCGGTTCTCCTGCTGGCAGAACTTCTGCTCGTAACCCCGGCGGCTGATGACGGCACCGCGTCTGGTGTCGCCTACGGCACCCAAGAGGGTGAGCGCGGGAAGCAGCTCGATTGGGCGGCTGTTCGGTATCGGAGTGCCTGTCAGCATCCAGGTGCGAATGGCGCGGTCGACAAGCCCGCGCTCGCGCACCCATTCGCGGCCACTCTTGCGCCAGGCTCCTGTAAAACTCTTTGCGAGCTTCACGGCCGCGCCCCCCTTGATGCGATGCGCTTCGTCGGCGATCACCAGATCGAAGGAAGGGGCGTCGCCGTCCAGCAGGTGCGGCAGCCGTTCCGCCAGGTCGGTCCAGGCGAGGAAGCTGATGCCCTGGGCGGGCACGGCGTCCTTCCTGCGGCAGATCGTGAAGGCGTGTGGACAATCTGGCCACCAGCGCCGGATCTCGCGTTGCCAGCCAAGCGCGGTCGCCAGAGGGGCCACGACCAGGATACGGGCGGTCGACGGCAGGTTGAGCTGCCGCAGGCCTTCGATGGCCTGGGGGGTCTTGCCCAAGCCCATGCTGTCGTAGATCGCCGCCTTCTCGAGCGATGCGAGGAAAGCGGCGCCCGTCCGCTGGAACGGGCGCAGGGTTAGGTGGGCACGCACAGGAACCTCACCAGCACGATGACGGCGCACCCAATGAGGGCCGCCAGGAAGGCGAGGCAGAAGCGCACCGCCGTGTGGTCGTGGCGGTGCCGGTGTGGGTGGTATGGGGGTGGGGGCCGTGGGGCGGGCATCGTTCTTCTCCTCTCGGACTTGATCGGCGCCGAGGGCCGGATTTTTAGGACAGCAGCGAGGCTAAGCCGGCGGGGAGGATTTGCAACGGCAAAATACTACAAGGGGCCACAATGGGCAACAGTGCACGGGAAGCTGGTGGGCTGGTTGTAAACGGTTGTAAGATGCCGCCGGGTGTTGCGGGCCAAGGCGCGGTTGGAAACTGAGGTTTTTGGAAATGAACCCATACTGAAAATTCTGCCCGGGTGACATATGGACCCAACTGGACGCGTCCAGGGGGGTACTGGACGTTTAGGAGGCTAACGATCATAGGGCTTTATGAACCGCCGAGGTCACGTCCAGGGGGGTACTGGACGTGTCC
>JBEGRA010000188.1:0-3221 GCA_041180705.1 Pseudomonadota bacterium
GTGGAGCAGATGAAGGAACTTGGCCTCTTCGGCGCAACCATTTCTCCCGAGTACGGCGGACTCGGGCTGTCAGCCACCGGCTACGCGCGCATCGTCACGGCCATCTCGAAGGTCTGGATGGCGCCGACGGGCATCTTCAACTCGCACCTGATCATGGCGCAGTGCGTCGAACGCTCCGGCACGGCAGAACAGAAGGCCTACTTCCTGCCCAAGTTCGCCACGGGCGAATGGCGCGGTGGCATCGGCCTGACCGAACCCAACGCCGGCACGGACCTGCAGGGCATCCGCACCCTCGCCCGCCGCGACGGCGACAGCTACGTGCTGAACGGCACCAAGACCTGGATCTCCAACGGCATCTACGGCAACTGCTTCGCCGTGCTCACCAAGACCAACCCCGAGGCGGAGCCACGTCACAAGGGCATGACGATGTTCCTGTGCGAGAAGGGCGAAGGCTTCACCGTCGGGCGCAAGATCAAGAAACTGGGCTACCGCTGCATCGACAGCGCCGAACTCATCTTCGACAACTTCCGCGTCCCCGCCAACCGCCTCATCGGCGAAGTGGAAGGCCATGGCTTCCACCATGCAGTGGGTGGCCTGGAGCTTGGTCGCATCAATGTGGCGGCGCGTGGCGTAGGCTTGGCGCAAGGCGCACTGGAGCTCGCCCTGAAGTACGCGCAGGAACGCCAGACCTTCGGCAAGCCCATCGTGAATCATCAGGCCATCCAGCTGAAGCTCGGCGACATGGCCACGCGCACCGAGGCAGCACGATTGCTCGTCGAGCAGGCGGCGCGCAAGTACGACACCGGCCAGCGCTGCGACATGGAGGCCGGCATGGCCAAGCTGTTCGCGAGCGAAGCGGCCGTTGCCAACAGCATGGACGGCATGCGCATTTTCGGCGGCTACAGTTACAGCACCGACTACGACATCGAACGTTTCTTCCGCGACTCGCCGCTCATGTGCATCGGCGAAGGCACGAACGAAATGCAACGCATCATCATCGCGCGCCAGTTGGCGGCCCGGAACCCCGTATGAACCGTCAGCCGCTGCAGGGCTATCGGGTTCTCACGTTCGAGAACTTCGGCGCCGGTCCTTTCGGTTCGCTGTACTTGGCGAATCTTGGCGCGGAAGTCATCAAGATCGAAAGCCGCGACGCCGGCGGCGATGCCACCCGCAGCATGGGCCCCTATTTCCTCGGACCCAACGACAGCCACTTCTTCCAGACGTTCAACATGAACAAGAAGAGCGTGGTGCTGAACCTGAAAACCCCGGAAGGCAAGGCGGCCTTCCGGAAGCTGGCCGCCACCGCGCACGTCGTTCTGAACAATCTGCGCGGCGACCAGCCGGAAAAGCTGGGGCTCGACTACGCCAGCCTGAAAGAGGCGAACCCCCGCCTCCTCTGTGCGCACCTCTCCGCCTACGGGCGTGACAACGAGCGCAAAGGGTGGCCCGGCTACGACTACCTCATGCAAGCGGAGGCAGGCTATCTGCACCTGACCGGTGAACCCGGTACGCCGCCGTCGCGCATGGGGCTGTCCATCATCGACTTCATGACCGGCATCACCACGGCCGTCGGCATCCTGGCCGCACTGCTCGGTGTAGCCCGCGATGGCCACGGCGGCGACATCGACGTGTCGCTGTTCGACGTGGCCCTGCACCAACTCAGCTACCCGGGCAGCTGGTACATGAACGAGGGGCTCGTCACCGGCCGCGTGCCGCGCAGCGGCCACCCGAGTGCCACGCCGGTCCAGTTGTTCCGCACGGCGGATGGCTGGATCTTCATCATGTGCATGACGGAAAAGTTCTGGCAGGGGCTGTGCGGCGCCATCGGCAGGCCGGACCTGCAGAACGACCCGAACTACTTCACCATCGCCAAGCGCCGCGAAAACCGGGACGCGCTCACCGTGGATCTGGATGCCGTGTTCGAGCAAGACACCACCGCGGAGTGGTTGCAACGGCTGCAAGGCCTGCTGCCGGCGGCCCCGGTCTACGACTTGCCGCAGGCACTGGACAACCCGTACCTCGCCACCATCGGCATGGTGCAGCAGGTGCCGCACCCCGTGAAGCCCGACTTCCGCGCGCTGTCCAATCCCATCAAGCTCGACGGACAGCGTTTGCAGAACCGCCGCGCGCCGGCCTTGGGTGAGCATTCAACGGAGTTGCTCGGTTCGCTGGGCTACACCGCGGAAGAAATCACGCGACTGACCGGCTGACGCTTTCCAACCGCCAAGTGACACGGCCCCGCCGGCGACGACGGGGTGACATTCAAGCGAAAATCCCGCGACAAGGGCGGGCCACAAGGACACGACAATGAAACTTGAAGGCCTGAAGGTCCTGGACCTGTCGATGTTCCTGCCTGGTCCGTACCTGTCGACGCACCTTGCGGACCACGGTGCCGAAGTCATCAAGATCGAAGCTCCCGGTGAAGGCGACCCTGGGCGCCACATCGGCAAGGGTCAAGGTGGCCACAAGACGTTCTTCCGCAACTTGAATCGCGGCAAGAGCAGCATGGTGTTGAACCTGAAGAGCGACGCGGGCCGCGAGGCCCTGCTGCGTCTCGCCGAAACCGCGGACGTATTCATCGAAGGGTTCCGGCCTGGCGTGGTGAAGCGCTTGGGTGTGGACTACGCTGCCGTTGCCGCGCGAAATCCGCGCATCGTTTACGTGAGCATCAGCGGCTTCGGGCAAACCGGTCCGTTGAGCGGCGTTCCGGCCCACGACGTCGCGACGGAGGCGATGGGTGGCCTCGTCAGCTTGAACGTTGGCAGCGACGGCCAGCCCACCATGCCGCCGGTACCCATCGCCGACCTTACAGCGTCGCTACTGGCCTTGTCCGGAGTACTGATGGCTCTCCTTCGTCGCACGCAAACCGGCGAAGGCGACTATCTCGACTTGTCGATGCACGACGCCGTCATCGCCTCCATGCCGAATGTGCTGGGCGACGTTTTCGTGGACAAGCAGCCTCCCGATCGTCTGCGCGAGCGCCCGTGGGGTGGCAACGCGTTCTATCGGCTCTATCGCACCGCCGATGGCCGACACGTGGCCCTCGGCGCCGCGGAAATCAAATTCGTACGCAGCCTGCTGGGTGAACTGGGACACTTGGACCTGGTGCCATTGGCGGAACGTGGCCCGGGCCCGCATCAGGCCCCCATCGTGGCGGTGCTGGATGCGTGGTTCGCCACGCGAACCCAGGCGGAATGGGTGGAGTATTTCCGCGGGCGCGA
>JBEGRA010000189.1:0-6138 GCA_041180705.1 Pseudomonadota bacterium
CGAAGTTCCGGCTGGGAACTGCGGTGCTGCAGGGCACGGGTCCGTGTGCGCCGTGTTCCCGCATGGAAGAACACTTCGGCCCCGGCGGCTACAACGCCATGCGCGGTCACGGTGGCATCACGGCCCGCGTGCTCGAGCCCGGCGTGGTTCGGCTCGGCGATACGGTGGTGCTGGTCGAAGCCGGCCCGCTGGCGCCCGGCGAAGAGGACTGATGCTCCAGAAACACGGTGCCTTGCGCGAGGCCTTGCGCCATCGCGACTTCGCCTACTTCGTCGCCGGCAAGTCGCTGCTCAGTCTCGCGGTGCAGGTGCTGCACGTGGCGGTGGGCTGGCAGGTGTATGCGCTCACGCGCAACCCCCTGGATTTGGGGCTCATCGGCCTGTCGCAGTTCCTGCCGTTCGTGGTGTTCGTGCTGCCCGCGGGCCAGCTGGCGGACCGCGTCGATCGCAAGGCCATCATGCTCGGCTGCTATGCGCTGCAGTTCTTCGCCTCGGCCGCGCTGCTCACGCTGGCGTGGGTCGGGCCCACGCGGGTCTGGCCCATCTTCATCGTGATGATGGTGCTGGGCGTGTCGCGTGCCTTCACTTCGCCGGCCTTGCAGGCGCTGTTGCCGAACCTCGTGCCGCGCAGCTTCTTTGCTCAGGCCGTGGCGCTGAACAGTTCGACCTGGCAGTTGGCCGCCATCTCCGGGCCCGCGTTGGGTGGCGTGCTGTATCTGGCCGGCCCGAAGGTGGCTTTCGGTGTCAGCACGGCGCTCATCTTCGCGGGCTTGTTGCTGGCCACGCGCGTGAAGGCGCCGCCCATGCCCGAGCGTGCCGCGAATGCCCCCGTGGCCGATTCGCGCTGGCACGAGGTGTTGGCCGGGCTGAAGTTCGTGTGGCAGCGGCCGAAGGTGCTGGGCGCCATGTCGCTGGATTTGTTCGCGGTGCTCTTCGGCGGTGCCACGGCGCTGCTGCCGGCGGTGGCCAGCGACCTGTTGAATGTGGGGCCCGCCGGGCTCGGGTTGCTGCGCGCCGCTCCGGGCGTCGGCGCGGCGCTGGTGGCGCTGGTGTTGGCTTCGTACCCGCCGGTCCGGCATTGCGGCCGCTGGGTGTTCTTCGGCGTGGGGCTCTATGGTCTCTCCACGGTGGCCTTCGGGTGGTCCACGAACTTCGTGTTTTCGCTGGTGGTGCTGGCCGTGATGGGCGGCGCGGACATGCTGGGCGTCTACATCCGGCAATTGCTGGTGCAACTGGAAACGCCGGATTCGCTGCGGGGCCGCGTGAGTGCAGTGAACTCCATGTTCATCGGCGCTTCGAACGAACTCGGCGAATTCGAGTCGGGCCTGACGGCCTCGTGGTGGGGCGTTCGTCCCGCCATCCTCGTTGGCGGCCTCGCCACGCTGGCGGTCACGGCTCTCTTCACCCGCGTGTTTCCAGACCTTTTCCGGTTGGACCGCATGCCGACGCGGGCGCACGACGCCTGAACTTTCGGCGTTCTGCGCTTGCCATGGCTCATGGACTGTATATAAATACAGCCCATGGCATTCACCCCCGCCCCTGAAGTCCACGCCGGTCGCGGCGCCACCCTGAGCCCGGCCCCCCGCTTCCGCGCCACGGCGGCCGAGCTGGACCTCGAAGCTTTGGCGGAAGGGGCGCTGGCCGCGCAATCGCATTTGCATGGCGTGGCAGACGAAGACCCGGGCCTTGCCCCGCGCCACCCCGCCACCGTGGTGTTGCCGGACGCCGCGCGCACCGTGCTCTCGCGGAACCAGTCACCCGACGTGTTCTTCGACCGCTCCCTGAACCCCTATCGCGGGTGCGAGCATGGGTGCATTTATTGCTACGCGCGGCCCACGCACGCCTATCTCGATCTCTCCCCCGGGCTCGACTTCGAAACCCGCCTCTTCGCCAAGCACGACGCGCCTGCATTGCTGCGCGCAGAACTCGCGAAGCCCGGGTACACCTGCGCGCCCATCACGATTGGTGCCAATACGGACCCCTACCAGCCCGTGGAGCGCGAGCTGCGCATCACCCGTGGTGTGCTCGAAGTGCTGCAGGAATGCAGCCACCCGGTCACGCTCATCACCAAGGGCAGTCTCATCACGCGCGACATCGACCTGCTGGCCCCCATGGCGGCGGAGCGGCTCGCGGCGGTATTCATCAGCCTGACCACGCTCGACGACCGGGTGAAACGCACGCTGGAGCCCCGCGCGGCTTCCGGCGCGGCCCGCCTGCGCGCCATCCGCGAACTCACGGCCGCCGGTGTGCCGGTAGCCGTGCTCATCGCGCCGGTCATTCCGGCCGTGACGGACCATGAGCTGGAAGACTTGGTGGCGGCGGCGGCCGACGCCGGCGCGGTAGCCGCCAGCTGGCAGCTGGTGCGCTTGCCGCTGGAAGTGGCGCCGCTGTTCCGTGCCTGGCTCGAGGAGCATTTCCCGTTGCGGGCGGCGCATGTCATGTCGGTGCTGGGGCAGATGCGCGGTGGGCGTGACAACGACCCGCGCTTCGGTCACCGCATGCGTGGCGAGGGGCCGTACGCGCAGCTACTGGCACAGCGCTTCCGGGCGGCCCAGCGTCGGCATGGTCTCGGCGCGCGCGAAGCCGTGCTGCGGCTGGACTGCAGCCGGTTCCGTCCGCCATCCCTCGGCGGTCAGTTGGCGCTCTGGTAGTCGCGGCGGCCAGCCGTTTCCTGCTTATACTCGGGCTCTCGTGGAAGCGTCGGCGTGGCCGGCGCAAGGGGGCGGGCATGCACTTCGACAGCATTCACCGTTGGGGCCGTGGCGCCGCGCTGGCGCTGCTCGTGGCGGCGTTGCCCGGGTGCATGACAGCGAAGATGGACGAGAACCGCCTGCTGCCGACGGCCATCGCCAAGGGCGAGGGTTTGGTCATCCTCGCCAAGCCCGTGGCAGACGGGCTGGGTTCCGAAGACGAATTCCTGGATTGCGTGTCGAAGCAGTTGGCCAGCGGCGCGAACCCCATCCGCGTCGAGGACAACAATCGCTTCATCGACTCCCTCTACCCATGGTTCGAATCGTCGACTGCGCCCACGCGCCCGGACAACCTCGGCACGCTGCTGGCGCATCCGCGCGTGGCGGAGCGCATTGCGGCGCAGGGCGTGCGTTATCTGGTGTGGGTGGACGGCAACACGCAGAAAACCGACAGCGGCGGCAGCATTGCCTGCGCGGTGGGGCCGGGCGGCGGCGGTTGCCTGGGCTTCGGCTGGTGGGAGAAGCAGTCGGACTACCAGGCCACGGTTTGGGATTTGCAGAACCGCAAGTCCACGGGTTCCGTGTCGGCGAACGTGAACGGCACTTCCGCCATGATCGGCGTGGTGTTGCCCATTCCGCTCATTGCGCGCGTGCAGTCCGCCGCTTGTGACCGCCTCGCAGGCCAACTGCGGACTTTCCTGCAAGGCGACGGCACGGCCATGCCGAGTGGTGGTGCACCCTGACGCGGGAACTTTCCCCGCCGCTTGCGGTAACTTCTCTCGTGGGGCTTTGGGTTTCGGCTGGGCTTTTTGCTTTCGCCAGCCCGCCTTCGGCCCGCCACCTCTGCACCTGTTGGAAAACGCCATGATCAAGACCCCTCCTGTTGCACGTCGCGGTGTGGCCATTGCCGCACTGTCTGCTGTGGCTTCGCTGGCGCTGACGGGTTGCCTCGAGCAGCAGAGTTCCTCCAGTTCCAGCAGCATGCCGTCCAGTTCCATGCCGAGCCCCAGTTCGTCTTCGGGCAGTTCCGGCAGCAGCAGTTCCAGTTCCGGCAGCGCCGGCAGCACCTCGTCCAGCCGCAGTTCCTCGGGCAGCAGCGGCTCGCAGGGCACGACGGGTCAAACCGGGGGCAAGACTGGCAGCAGCACTGCGGGTAGCTCTTCCGGCAGTTCGGGCAGTTCCGCCGGCGCCGGGCCCAATGTCAGCGTGTCCGCGTCCGGCGGCGGGCTGGGCGATGTTGCGGTGGCTGGTGCCAAGGCCGGCGCGAGTGCCGGCTCTGCCGGCGCCACTGGAACGGGTACTGGCGAAGACGCCGATGGCGACGGCAAACCGGATGCCAAGCCGGGTTCGCAAGGCGGCGGCCAAGGGGCCGGCCAGGGCGCCGACACCACGCAGGGTGGTTCCAAGCCGGCCGGCACTGGCGGTGCTGGCGCCGGTCAGACGGGCGGCGCCCCGGGCCAGACGGGCAGCGGCCAAGGACAGGGTGGTAGCGCGCAGGGGGAGGCAGGTGCCAGCGGCAGTGCCCAAGGGCAGGGCGGCGGCGCCCAAGGACAATCTGGCGGCAGCGGCCCGAACGCCGGTGGCGCGGATCGTCGCGAGGCCATCCTGCGCCGCATCGACGAGTCGCTGGGTGTGTTCGACGGGCGCATTCGCACCGAGCAGCAGGTGATTGCAGCGGACCGTTCCGCGCGAGCCGGTTCCTCGGGCGATGGCGGTGGCCCCGATGCTGCCGGTGCGGGTGAGGGCGCCGGTGGCGCCGGTGGCACAGGCGGCGAAGCCGGCCCAGGGGGCCAAGGCGGCAAGAACGGCGGCATGAAGTCCGACCCGGGCGGTGCCGCCGGGCGTCCTGGCGCCGGCAAGGGCGGCGCGGGCCAGAGCGGTGCCGGTGGCAAGGCCGGTGGCGAAGGCTCCTCGGGCGGCGGCAAGGGCACAGGTGCTGGTGCCGGCGGTGGTGGAGGTGGTGGTGCGGGTTCGGGCCCCAGCACCATTCCGCCCGACGTTCCCGACGGCAGCGATGACGACGTAGTCGCCAAGCAAATCCGCGAAGCGGCCATGGCGGAAACCGACCCGGAGCTGCGTGAAAAGCTCTGGGAGGAATATCGCAAGTACAAGAAAGGCCGGTAACCCGTAGCGGCCGGCAGACAAGGACATACGCCGAATGAACACGAACTCCAAGACAACTGCCGGCGGGAAGCTGTGGCTGGCCCTGCTGCTTTGTGCCGGCCTTGCCGGCTGCATGGTGAAAGAGACCAAGCCGGTGCCGAAGCTGGCGGCGGCGCAGGCCGTGCAGGAAGTGCCCGAGGCGCAGTTGCTCGACGTGGGCATACGCTTGTTCGACACGGGCTTGAGCAAGGAAGAGCTCGACAACCCGGAAGTGGCGGAGAAGAAGGGCGTGTTCCCCGACATCCGCAAGGCCGAGTCGCGCTACTTGCCGACGGTGCTGCGCGACACGCTCGAAGGCACCGGGCAGTGGGGCGCGGTGCGTGTCATTCCGCCCGCCGTCTCGGTCATGGATGTCATGGTCGAAGGCCGCATCATCGAGTCCACGGGTTACCACCTTGCCTTCGAGGCCAAGGTGACGGATTCGACCGGGCGTCTGTGGTTCAACAAGCGCTACGAGCAGGACGCGGATGCGTCCAGCTATCGCGAAGATGCTCCCAAGGGCAGCAACGGCCGCGTGCGCGATCCTTTCCAGAACCTCTATGTGAAGCTCGCTGACGATCTGTTGGCTTATCGTCGCCAGCTGGATTTGGCGGCGCTTGCCAATGTCCAGCGTGTCACCGAACTGCGTTTCGCGCGCAGCATCGCGCCGAAGGCTTTCGGCGGCTATCTCCAGCAAGATGCCAAGAGCGGCACCTGGGTAGTTGCGCGTCTGCCCGCGGAAGATGACCCGCTGCTGCAGCGCGTGCGCACCATCGAACAGCGCGACGATGCCGTCATCGATACGGTCAGCGACTACTACGACGGTTTTTCCGAACGCCTGCACGACCCCTATGGCAATTGGCGCCGTTACACGCACGACGAAATCGAGACGCGCGACAAGCTGCGGCGGCAGGCCAACGCTCGCAAAGTGCTGGGTGCGGCCGCGGTATTGGCTGGCATCCTGGTGCCGGATAACTGCGGCACGAATGCCTGCAACCGCGCGGTGAGCGTGGCGCGTGCCGGCGCCATCTACGGTGGCGTGCAGGCGGTGATGAGCGGCATTTCCAAGGGGCAGGAAGCCAAGATGAACGAGGCGACGCTGAAGGAACTGTCGAACTCCTTCCAGAGCGAAGCGGCGCCGCAGGTGGTCGAGGTGGAAGGGCGCGCCCTGAAGCTGACCGGTACGGCCGAGCAGCAGTACGCCGAGTGGCGTGCGCTGCTGGATGAACTGTTCGAGGCGGACAACGCGGGCCTGGCGCCGCCGCCGTCACCGGCCGCTGCGCCGCAAGCCGCTGTTCCTCAGGCTC
>JBEGRA010000190.1:0-13666 GCA_041180705.1 Pseudomonadota bacterium
GCCAGCACGTAGATTTCGAACAGCATGCAATGCAGCATCGGGCCGCGCACGCGGATGGACAGGCCATCGGGCCGCCCCGGCGGCACCGTCACCTCGATGAACCGGCGCTGGAGCTGGAACAACCGCAGGAAGTCGATGAAGTCGGGCTTCACGTAGCGGAGCGAGGCCAGATAGGCGAGTTCGTCGTCCTGCAGGCGCAGCGTACAAAGGTGGTCCAGTTCGCGCTCGATGGCCTCTTTCAGCGCGGCGAGCGGCAGCACCGGCGTGTTGCGGCAGGTGAAGGAATACTCCGCCTGGGCCGCGGGATGATGATGGAGGATGGCCTGCATCATCGTGAATTTGTAGAGGTCGGTGTCGAGCAGCGACTGGATGACGGGAGGCGCGCTCATGCCAGCTGCAGCTCCGCACTGTTTGCCACGCGCATACCGCGAGCCGCGAGGTCCGCGACGAAGCGGTGCCCCAGTTCCTCGAAGCCGGCCACCGGGCTGGTGCAGTCGGCCAGCAGCGTCATCTTGCGGATGGCCGGCGGCCCGAGCAGCGCGGCGATGTCGTATACGGTTGCGGCGAGACAATGCGACAAGGCCTCACCGCCGATGATCAGGTGTTCAGCCTGCGCCAGCAAAGCGAGCAGCGCACCGTTTGCCATGGTTCGCGGGTCGGCCAGGTCCGGCACCTCGGCTTGCAACGCCGAGTAGTGTTCGGTGCTCGTATTCAAGCCTTTCGGGGTGTAGCGCACGGAGCGCAAGGTACGGTGGCACCAGCGGTTCAGCGCGCTGTGGAGGTCGGGCTGCACGCCCACTCCCCAACTCCCCACCAGACAGTGCTCCGGCCAGATGATGTGCTGATAACGCCCGCGCTGTTCCAGCGCGCAGACGTAGGCCAAGGCATGGGCTTGAAGCGCCGGGTCCCGCGGGGACCAACGCTTCTGCAGAACATCTTCACGGGAAATGACCGTGAACGGCGCGGGCATATTGCCAGCTTCGTCCTGCCACCAGCCCGGATGCGCGATGTCGAGCACGTGATGCGCATCGAGGGTGACATGGATGTTGCCGATGCGGTCGCCGCAGCGGTCCACGAAGGCCGCCAGCCGCTGCAAATCGGCATTCGCACCCGGCACCGGCAAGGCGGCGCAGGGCACGTCGCAGAAATCGTTCTGCGGGTCGACGATGAGCAGCTGCGTGGCCGCGGGCACTCAGATGTCCAGGTTGGAGGCCGCCAAGGCGTTGCGTTCGATGAACTCGCGCCGGGGCTCCACTTCCTCGCCCATGAGCATGGTGAACAAGCCAGCGGCGGCGGCGGCATCCGAAATCTTCACCTGGATGAGACGACGGGACGCCGGGTTGATGGTGGTCTCCCAGAGCTGTTCGGGGTTCATTTCGCCCAGACCCTTGTAGCGCTGGATGGCCTGCCCCTTGCGTGCCTGCTCGAGCAGCCAATCCACGGCTTCGCCGAAACGACGGACATCGCGGCGCTTGGCCGCACCTTCGCCATCGCCGCGCGTGACATGGGCACCGGGGCCGAACAAACCGCCCAAAGCGGCAGCCAGTGCACCAATGCGCCGGTACTCGCCGGTCTCGAAGAACTCCTGCTGGAGATGCTTCTCGACGGTGACGCCGTGTTCGTTCCGCAGCACGCGGAAGCGCGCGCCATGCCCAACACCGGCTGCTTCCGCCAGCACCTGCCACGTGCTGCCACCGGCCCGAACTTCTTCATTCAGCCGCGCCTGCAGCGCGAGGCCCCAGGATTCGGCAGCGCCTTCCTCGGCGAACTGCGCGGCGGAGAACAGGGGCAGGTCCAGCAGAGCCTGCAGCACGCGGGCGTCGTACCGGCGTGCCCACCGCGCCACGATGGCCTGCACTTCCACATAGTGGCGCGCCAGCGTTTCCAGCACTTCGCCTTCCAGCGCAGGCTGGGCGGCCGCCCCTTCGGCGAAGGCACCGCCACTGCGATGCACCGCGGCACCGTCCAGCGCCGCTTTCAACAACAGACTGTCGAGCTCGGTGTCGTCCTTCACGTACGTTTCGCTCTTGCCGCGCTTCACCTTGTAGAGCGGCGGCTGGGCGATGTAGATGTGCCCGCGCTCGATGAGTTCGGGCATCTGCCGGAAAAAGAAGGTGAGCAGCAGCGTGCGGATGTGGCTGCCGTCCACGTCGGCGTCGGTCATGATGATGATGCGGTGGTAGCGCAGCTTGTCGACCTTGAAGTCGTCCTTGCCGATACCGGTGCCGAGCGCCGTGATGAGCGTGCCCACTTCCTGCGAGGCAATCATCTTGTCGAAGCGCGCACGCTCGACGTTCAAAATCTTGCCCTTCAGCGGCAGCACCGCCTGCGTGCGGCGGTCGCGGCCTTGCTTGGCGGAGCCACCGGCGGAGTCACCCTCGACCAGGAACATCTCGCAGAGCGAGGGGTCCTTTTCCTGGCAGTCCGCCAGCTTGCCGGGCAGCCCACCGATGTCGAGCACGCCCTTGCGCACGCGTTCGCGCGCCGCCTTGGCGGCCATGCGTGCCTTGGCGGCCTGCACGATTTTCGCCACGACCGCCTTCGCTTCCTTCGGGTTTTCCAGCAGGAAGGAATGCAGACGCTCGCCCACCAGGCTGTTCACCACGCCCTGGATGTCCGAGGAGATGAGCTTGTCTTTCGTCTGGCTGCTGAACTTCGGGTCCGGCATCTTCACCGACAGGATGCAGGTGAGGCCTTCGCGGAAGTCGTCGCCGTCGAGCTCCACCTTTTCCTTCTTGGTGATGCCCTCTTCTTCCATGTAGGCCTTCATGACGCGCGTGAGCGCGCTGCGGAAGCCGCCGACATGGGTGCCGCCGTCCCGCTGGGGAATGTTGTTCGTGTAGGCGAACATGCTTTCGGCAATGGCATTCGTCCACTGCGCAGCCACTTCCACCGTGACGCGACCGCCGGGAATTTCGTCCGTGGCGCTGAAATAGAAAACGTTGTCGTGCAGCGGCTGGCGGACGCGGTTCTGGTACTGCACGTAGGCCTTCACGCCGCCGTCGTGCTTGAACACCTCGAGGCGCTCGTCGCGTTCATCGCGCAGTTCGATGCAGACGCCGCTGTTCAGGAACGACAGCTCGCGCAGGCGGCGCGCCAGGTATTCGAAGTCGAACACGGTCTTCTTGAAGATGACCGCGCTGGGCTTGAAGCGCACGCTGGTGCCACGCCAGTCCGCCGTGCCGACATCCGCCAGGGGCGCCTGCGGCGTGCCGTCACGGTATTCCTGCCGGTGCAGGCGGCCGTTGCGGCCGATGCTCAGATGCAGGACTTCGGACAGCGCGTTCACCACCGACACGCCGACGCCGTGCAGGCCACCGGACACCTTGTAGGAGTTCTGGTCGAACTTGCCGCCGGCATGCAGCACCGTCATGATGACTTCGGCGGCACTGCGCCCCTGACCGGGGTGGATGTCCGTGGGGATGCCGCGACCGTTGTCCTGCACCGTCACGGATTCGTCTGCGTGTATGGTGACGGTGATGCGGTCGCAGTGGCCAGCCAGCGCCTCGTCGATGGAGTTGTCCACGACCTCGAACACCATGTGGTGGAGGCCGGAACCATCGTCCGTGTCGCCGATGTACATGCCGGGGCGCTTGCGCACCGCGTCGAGGCCCTCCAGCACGGTGATGCTGCTGGCGTTGTAGTCCGACGGGGGCGCGGCGGCGGGTTCCGCGGCAGCAGGCGCGGCCACCGGAACGGCGGCAACGGGAGTGGATTCTGGGCTGGTACCGTCAGTGCTCATGGCATCCCCGGAGGGGGGCCGGAAAAAGCCCCGGCCCGACCGTGTGGAAATTGGATTTTTCCATTATGACACAAAGACTTAACTCGGAGCTTCCAACACCGTGAAAAGCTGGAAAAAGATCGTCGTCCGCGTCCTTTTGGTGGCCCTGCTGGCGGCCCTAGTGGCGGGTTACAAGGTGGGCTTCGGCCACCCCTTCACCCTGAACCAGTTGGCCAACCGTCAGGCTCTGCATTTCCTGCTGCGCAGCCCCGAAACGCTCACGCAAGTCGGGCTCATCGAAGGCACCTGGCTGGACCGCCACTCGGGCAAGTTGGCCGAAGTGGGCCCCGCCGCCCGCGAGAAGGACTACGCGTTCCTGGAGAAGGCCCTGGCCGAGGTGCAGGAATTCGACCGGGCCGAGCTTTCCGCCCAGGACCGCATCACCTACGACATCCTCGTGGACCAGTACAGCAGCGGCCTGGCCGGCCGCCGGTTCGCGTGGCTTTCCTCGGAAGGTCTCTACCCCATCGCGCCCATGTGGGGCACGCAAGTCGGGTTGGCCACCTTCATGCAGGTGAACCATGCCGTCAAAAACGAGAAAACGGCACGCAACTACGTCGAACGTCTGAAAGCCATGGGCCCCAAGCTCGACGCCGTGACCGCTGAAATGCAGCGGCAGGCGAAGGCCGGGCTCGTGCTGCCGGTGTCTCTGCTGGACCGTTCGCTGGCCATGATTGCCGACACGACCGCCGGCACCCCCGAGGCGAACCCGCTCGTGACCTCGTTCGTGGACCGCATGAAGGCCGTGAAGGACCTGCCCCCGGCGCTGCAGGCAGAGCTGCGTACCGCCGCCATCGCCCAGGTGAAGGACGGCGTCATTCCGGCCTACCAGCGCATGGCAGCTGCCCTTCAGGCAGTTCGCCCGGAAGCGCTGAAGCAGGCCGCCGGCATCGGGCGCCTGCCGGAAGGCGCCGAGTACTACGCGATGATGCTGAAGGAGATGACCAGCACGGACTACACCCCCGAGCAGGTGCACCAGCTGGGTTTGGCCGAAGTGGCGCGCATCAGCGGCGAAATGGACGCCTTGTTGCAGGCTCAGGGCCTGAAAGAGGGCACGGTGGCTGCCCGCGTCCAGCAACTCCGGCAGGATCCGCGCTATCTGCTTCCCAACACCGACGCCGGCCGCGCCGAGATGCTCAAGCGCTACACGCAGATTCTGGCCGAAGTGAACGCGCGCATGCCCGAATTCTTCGCGGTGCTGCCGAAGCAGGAACTGGTGGTGGAACGGGTCCCGGTCACGGCGGAGAAGGGCTCGGCGGGCGCCTACTACGAGCAGCCGGCGCTGGACGGCTCGCGGCCCGGCAAGTTCTTCGCGAACTTGCGCAACGTGGCGGAAACGCCCACCTGGGGCATGAAGACGCTGGCCTATCACGAAGGCATTCCCGGGCATCACTTCCAGATTGCCCAAGCGCAGGCCATTCCGGACCTGCCCTTCATCCGCCAGCAAGCGCTCTACCCGGCTTACGCCGAGGGCTGGGCGCTTTACGCCGAACGCCTGGCTGCCGAAATCGGCATGTACCAGAACGATCCGCTGGGTGACCTGGGCCGCCTGCAGGCCGAAATGTTCCGCGCCGTGCGGCTCGTGGTGGACACGGGCATGCACGCCAAGAGCTGGACCCGTGAAGAAGCCATCCAATACATGGTCGAGAATACCGGCATGGACGAAGGTGCCGTCACCACCGAAATCGAGCGCTACATGGGCCTGCCCGGCCAGGCCTGCGCCTACAAGGTGGGCCAACTGAAGATTCTCGAACTGCGCGAAAAGGCCAAGCAAAAGCTCGGGGCGAAGTTCAACCTGAAGGAATTCCATCGCGTGGTGCTGGGCAGTGGCGCCGTGCCGCTCACGGTGCTGGAGCGCCTGGTGGACGAGTGGATTGCGGGGCAGCAGCCGTGACCACGTTGGAGCGCGGCGCTGCCATCGCCGCCCGCGTCGAAGCCTTCGTCCGCGAAGTAGTCGCGCCGTTCGAACACGACCCGCGCTGCGGGGCCCATGGGCCCTCGGCGGACCTCGTGGCGGAACTGCGTGGCTTGGCGCGCAACGCCAACCTGATGACCCCGCATGTCATCGACGGGCATCATCTGACGCACCGCGAGGTGGCGCTGGTGCTGCGGGCCGCAGGGCTTTCGCCACTGGGGCCAGTGGCGGTCAACGTGGCCGCGCCCGACGAGGGCAACATGTTCCTGCTGGGCAAGGTCGCCACGGCAGAGCAGCAAGCGCACTTCCTGCAACCGCTGCTGCGCGGTGAAGCTCGCTCCTGCTTTTTGATGACGGAGCCTGCCGCCGACAACGGCGCCGGCTCCGACCCTTCCATGCTGCAGACCACCGCCACGCCCGACGGCGACGGCTGGGTCATTCGAGGCCGCAAGACCTTCATCACGGGAGCGGAGGGCGCACGCGTCGGCATTGTCATGGCGCGTGCACCGGAAGGGGCCACGCTGTTCCTGGTGGACTTGCCGCACCCGCAGGTGCGCATCGAGCGCGTCCTCGACACGCTCGACAGTTCGATGCCGGGCGGGCATGCCGTCGTCTCGCTGGACGGCCTGCGCGTCCCCTCAGCCCAGGTGCTGGGCCAGCCGGGCGATGGCTTCCGGTTGGCGCAAGTGCGTCTCGCGCCCGCACGGCTCACACACTGCATGCGATGGTTGGGCGCGGTGACCCGCGCACACGAAATTGCTACCGCCTACGCCTGCCGCCGGCAGGCTTTCGGCAAGCCGCTCATCGAACACGAGGGCGTGGGCTTCATGCTCGCCGACAACCTCATCGACCTGAAGCAGGCCGAGCTGATGATCGACTGGTGCGCCACCGTGCTGGATACCGGCGCACCGGGCGGCACGGAAAGCTCCATGGCGAAGGTGGCGGTGTCGGAAGCGCTGTTCCGCATCGCCGACCGCTGCGTGCAGGTGATGGGTGCCAGCGGCACCAGCGGCGACACCATCGTGGAACAAGTCTTCCGCGAGGTACGAGCCTTCCGTATCTACGACGGCCCCACCGAAGTGCACAAGTGGTCGCTGGCGAAGAAGATCAAGCGCGACTGGCTGAACGCACAGCCGCGCTGATTGCCCTGGAGGAACAGGCCGAACCCGAAGCTCGGCCTGAAGCCCTTACAGCGCCTTGAAGCGCACCGCCTCGCCGCCACCCGGCGCGAGGCGCAGTGCCAGACGGTCCTGCGCCGTCACCACACGCCGTTCCACCACGTAGTCATGGCGGTGGTCGTTGCGGAAGTCCGTGGCCTCGCCATCGCGGTAGATTTGCGCCTCGTAACGCTTGCCGGGCGCGAGGAAATCCAGCGCCACTTCCAGCGTACGGGCGCTTTCATCCGTGGCGGCCCCCAGGTACCAGTCGGCGCTGTTGCGGTCCTGGCGCACGATGGTGACGTAGTCACCCACGGCGCCATTCAACACGCGTGTCTCCGCCCAGTCCGCCGGCACATCCTTGATGAACTGGAAGGCCTTCGGCTCCGAGAGATAGTGCTCGGGCAAGTCTGCTGCCATCTGGATGGGGCTGTAGAGCAGCACATAGAGCGCCAGCTGACGCGCCACGGTGCTTTCCAGGTCGCGCCCACCGCGGCCTTTCAGGCTCAACACGCCCGGCGTGTAGTCCATGGGCCCACCCATGAACCGCGTGAACACGAGGTTGATCTCGTGCTCCGGCGGATTCCCGGGCGCGCCCCAGGCGTTGTATTCCATGCCGCGCGCGCCTTCCCGCGACACCCAATTCGGATACGTGCGACGCAGGCCCGTGTCCTTGATGGGTTCATGCGGGTTCACGGCGATATGACGCTTGGCCGCCTCCTGCACCACGTGCAAATGGTGGCGGCTCATGCGTTGGCCGTCGTGCCATTCGTAAACGATGCTGCCATCCGCAGCGCGGTCCTGCACACCGCCGGCATCCGCCACATAGCCGGTCTTCACCGCGTCGATGCCGAGCCGCTGGTAGAGGTCCAGCGCGGCCGGCAGTTGCGGCTCGTAGTTGGCAATGTTGGCCGAGGTCTCGTGATGCCCGATGAGGTGCACACCCTTCTTCAAGCCGTAAGCGGACAGCCCCTCGATGTCGAAATCCGGGTAGGGCTTGGTGAAGCTGAAGGTCCAGCCATTGGCGAACCAGTCGCCGTCCCAGCCCTCGTTCCAGCCTTCCACCAGCACGCCACGGAAGCCATTGGCCGCCGCGAAGTCGATCATCTTCTTCGTGTAGGCCGTCGTAGCACCGTGCTTCGCGCCGGACGCCCAGCTCTGCTCATCCAGATGCATGCCCCACCACACGCCGACGTACTTGTGCGGCTTGAACCAGGAAACATCGCCAAGCTGGTTCGGCTCGTTCAGGTTCAAGACGATTTTGGCGGCGGCGTAAAGGCCGGCGGCATCGTCCGCCACCTGCACCGTGCGCCACGGCGTGTTGAACGGCAACGCTCGCACCACTTTGGGGCCACTCGACGATGGCGACAGGTTGGCACGGAAGCGGGTGCCAACCACGCGGCGCAGCCACATGGCGGAATAGTCCACCAACGCCGCCTCGTGGAACGCCAGATGCAAACCGTCCTGCCGACGGATGGTGATGGGCGTGTGTGCCTGGCTTACCTCACGCAGCGGCGTGCGCTCGTAGAGGTACTCGTAACGGTTCCAGTCACCGCCCGGAATCCACCAGGCTTCGCCATCGCCGGCCACGGCGAACTCGGTGAGTTCCTCCGTGATGCGCGCTTCCTTCAGGTTGGGCTGCTCGGGGAATTCGTAGCGAAAGCCGATGCCATCGTCGAACAGACGAAACACCACATCGAAGCGCCGCGCCAACGCCGTGGTTTCCTGAAACTGCACGCGCAGTTCACGGTAGTGGTCGCGCACGTAGCGGCTTTCGCCCCAGGGCTGTTCCCAGGTGTCGTCCTGTTCGCGCGTGCTGCTGCCGACGATCGCGAGGTTCCGTTCCAGCTTCGGGGCATTGGCAAACAAAAAGCCCAGCCGCGAATTGTCCAGCACCGGCTGGCCCCGACGCAGCAGACGGTAGTCCGGACGGCCTTCGCCGTTGGTCGTCACCTCCACCGTCAGCACGTTGCCAGGAGAACTGGCCGCCGCCGCCATGCCGTCCGCCCAGGCGCGCGAGACGGGTGCTGCCGCAGACAGCAGGACCAGCGCCACGGCGAGCATGCGCATAAAGGGGTGAGACATACGAACCGACAGCTTCATGACATTACTCCGCAGCACAAGCCACAAATCCGAAAGCCGGCAAGGTCACGCGATAACTGCCGCGCTCGTGCGCAGCCGGCGCGCATGCTCCTACCAGCGAACGGAACACGGTGGAACCCCGCTCGACGACAACATTGGCCTCAAGCGGCGCGGCGCTGGTGTTGAACGCCAGCAGCACTTCCTTACCGGTGGTGGGCGAGAAGCGCGACACCGCGAACAGCCCCGGGGTCGGCTGGGAGTGCCGCGGCACCTGCCGCCCGCGCTGCAAGGCATCGCTGCCACGCCGCGCCGCGGCCAACTGCTGAATGAGCCGGTACAGCGGATGAGCCGTATCGAAATTGCTCACCGCCGTCGTCGCCGCGGTGCCCAGCAAAGGCTGGTCGTTGTAGCTGGCGGTCAGGCTCGGGAACATGTCCTGTCGTGCGGCCTGGTCATTGCCAAGCCCCGCAAATCCCTGTTCATCGCCGTAGTACACCGTGGGCACGCCGCGCAGCAGCAGCAGCAAGGCGTGGCCCAACTTGACGCGCTCCAGCACTTCGTCGTTCGTGGCCTTGGGGCGCGCGCGCTGAATGAAATAGGCCAGCCGACCATCGTCGTGGTTGCTGATGAACGTCGGCAGCGTCAGCGCCTGCGCCTCACCGCCGGCGTAGAGCACATCCGCTTCGAACAGACGCGCCAGCAGGTCAGTGCCATCGTTGCCGGCCAAGGTACGGCGCACGGCGGCTGCGAACCCGAAGTCCAGCACACCCGGCAGCCCCGCCACGCGCGTCCAGCGCGCCGTCAGCGCCGGGTCCATCTCGCCGGTAGCGACTTCACCGAAGATATGGAAGTTCGGAATGCCCAGCAGGCGTGCACGTTGCAACATGGCGGGCGAGAATTCCTGCCAGAACTCCGGGTTCACGTGCTTCGCCGTGTCGATACGGAAGCCATCGACGCCGTAGCGCTCAATCCAGTCACCGTAGATATCGATGAATCCCTGCACCACACGCGGATTTTCGGTATCGAGATCGTCCAGCCCGAAGAAATCGCCCAGTTGCGAGTTTTCGCCTTCGAACGTGGTGTTGCCGCGGTTGTGATACCAGCGTACGTCATTCAGCCACGCCGGCGCCTTCACGTTTTCCTCGCCCTTCGGCACGTACGCGGTGTACGCCTGTCCGGGGTAATCAGCCTTTGACCGGTACGGGCAGCCGATACGCGGGCATTCGCGATAGGTGATCACATCGGCCGTGTGGTTCGCGATGATGTCGAGGTAGACCTTGAGGCCACGCGCATGGGCCGCGTCCACGAAAGCCTTCATCTCGGCGTTGGTGCCGTAGTGCGCGTCCACCCTGGTGAAGTCGGTGATCCAGTAGCCGTGGTAGGCCGCGCTTTCGTCTCCTGCCGGGCCTTGCACAGGCTTGTTCTGGTAGATGGGGCCAAGCCAGATGGCAGTGGCACCCAAACCCTGAATGTAGTCGAGGCGCTGCACCAAACCCTTCAAGTCGCCGCCATGGAAGAAGCCCTTGCTGGTCGGGTCATAGCCCGTCGCCAGCCGGTCGCCTTTCAGGCCGCCCAGATCGTTGGTCTTGTCGCCGTTCTCGAAGCGGTCCGGCAGGAGGAAGTAGATGAACTCCTCCGCCGGCAGGCGTTCGCGATACGCCGTGGCGGAAGCCGGCGCAGCCGCGGCCGGCGCAGCTGAAGCCATACCAGCGGACACAGCCGGCCCAGCTTCAGCCGGTTGGGCCAGCACGGTGCAAGACAGGGCGAGCAACAAAGCGGACAGTCGACGCATGGCAAGTATCCGGAATCAGTTGGAAGAAGAAGCCTTCGCGAAACGCGCAATCCAGTCGGTGTGGGTAGGCAGTTCCGCCACGCGCTGCTTGGTGAGCTTGCCGACGGTGTCCACGAACTCGACGGCCTCGGCATCGCTCAGTGCATCGGCGAGCGGATTGTGCCCTTCCGGAACGACACCCTGCCCCAGGAATACCTGCAACCAACTGTCCTCGGCAAACAGTTCGTTGTTCACGCGCATGATGCGGCCGTTCGCCCGGAACACCGCCATCTTCTGCTGCAGTTCGGGGGACAACGTCAGGTGACGCATGTAGTCCCACAGCGCGCCTTCGCGTTCGTTGGCGTGGTAGTGCAGGACGATGAAGTCGCGGATGCGTTCGAATTCGAACAGCGTCTGCGCGTTGTATTCGTCGATGTTGGCCTGCTTGAAATCCAGGTCCGGGAAGAAATTGATGAGCCGCGCGATGTTCGAATGCACCAGATGGATGCTGGTGGATTCCAAAGGCTCGAGGAACCCGCTGGCAAGACCCAGGGCCACGCAATTGCGGTGCCAGAACTCGCGGCGGTGTCCGGTGGTAAACCGAATGAGGCGCGGAGCCGCCAGTGCACGACCATCCAGTCGCGCCAGCAAACCAGCCGCAGCCTCGTCTTCGCTGATGAATTCGCTGCTGTACACGAACCCGTTGCCGATGCGGTGCTGCAGCGGGATGCGCCACTGCCAGCCGGCTCCATGCGCAGTCGAGCGCGTGTAGGGCTCGGCGGGGTGCGGCAGTTCGCAAGGCACGGCCCAGGCCCGGTTCGCCGGGAGCCAGTGCGACCAGTCCACGTAGGGCACACCGAGCGCCTGCCCGAGCAGCAGCGAACGGAAACCGGAGCAGTCGATGAACAAATCGCCACCGACCAGCTCGCCGCTTTCGAGACGCACGGATTCGATGAAGCCATCTACCGCACGGAGCTGAGTATCGACGATCTTGCCTTCGATACGCTTCACGCCACGCTGTTCGCACAAGCCCCGCAGATAGCGCGCGTAGAGGCCCGCGTCGAAGTGGAAAGCGTGGGTCAGCGCGTGCAGATGGCTGCCGGGAGGCGGCTCGCCGCGCAGAAACTTGCCGGCGAGCGCTGCCACGCCGGAAATGGAATAGTCGTCGATGGGGCCGGCCTGGCCCAGCTTGCGCGCCCGCAGCCAGTACTGCCAGAACTGCCCGAGCCCGAGGTCTTTGCCAACGGAGCCGAAGGCATGCATGTAGGCTTCGCCCGCACGCTGCCAACCGACGAACTGGATGCCAAGCTTGATGGTGCCCTTGGTGGCACGCAGGAAGGCGTCTTCGTCGAGGCCCACCATGGCATTGAAGGCGCGAATGGGCGGAATGGTCGCTTCACCGACACCGACGATGCCGATGTCGTCCGACTCCACCAGCGTGACGGCGACGCGCTCGCCGAAGATCTTGTTGATGGCCGCTGCGGCCATCCAGCCGGCGGTGCCACCGCCAACCACCACTACCCGACGGACTCGCCTGTCATCCATCCGCGTTCACTCCGCGCAAGAAAAACCCCCGCCGGCACGGTGGCCGACGGGGGTATTTCAACACCGAACGCTTACAGCTTGTAGCTGACGCCCACCAGCACGGTCCGACCGTAGTCCTGGTAGTTCACAACCTGCTGCAGCTGACCATTGTTGTAGGTCGAGAACGGCTCGTTCGTGACGTTGTTGAACTGCAGGAGCAGGCTGAGGCCTTCGGCCTTGCCACCCTGGAATTCGTAACCGAACTGCAGGTCCAGCAGCGACTCGCCCTTCACGTAGCGCAGGGTGCGGCCGTTGCCGAAGCCGGCGACCTCACCGAGGAACTTCGAGCGGTTACGCTGGCTGGCACGCGCCGAGTAGCCGTTCTTCTCGTAGTACGCGGTGATGTTCCACACCTTCTCCGACAGGCCCGGCAGCGGGGTGGCCGGGTCCGACGGGTTCGGCTTGATGGAGCTCTTCGTCAGCGAGGCGTTCGCCGTGATGCCGAAGTCCGCCAGGGCGTCCGTGAACACCGAGCCCGGCAGCGAGAAGGCCAGCTCCGCACCGCGGATGTTGCCACCCTTGCCGTTCTGCGGCACCGACACCAGACCCTGGAAGAGGGCGGGCGCTGGGCCCGTGTAGGTGAAGCCCGTGAAGTCGTACACCGCCGGCTGGTTGTAGATGTAGCTCTTCAGCTTCTTGCCGAACAGCGCCAACGACACATAGGCCTTGTTGGTGAAGTACTTTTCGTACGACAGGTCCACCGCATCCGCGACCCAGGGGCGCAGCTTCGGGTTGCCGCCGCCGCCGCTCCAGGGCGAGTTGTTGATGTTGGTGCTGGTCGCGAACGTGCTGTTGTAGCCGTAGTTGATGGCCGCCTTCATCTCGTCCATGCGGGCACGGGCCATTTCACGGGCCAGGCCGAAGCGCACCACGTGGTCGCCATCGAACTTGAACGACAGGTTCAAGCTGGGCAGCACGTTGCTGTAGCTGTCGCCGCCGGTGACCGGCACCACGCCGACGCCCGCCGCCAGAGCGGAGGAGTCCTGCTTGGTCTTGACCAGCTGCACGCCGAAGTTGCCGCTGAGGGCAGCGGGGCCGACCTGGCTGTCGATGGTGGCGCGCACGAAGCCGGTAGTGACCTTCTCGTTCACTTCCCAGCTCTTCGTGGTCACGTCACCATTCGTGTTGCGGAGCAGGTCGTAGACACCGCCCTTGATCAGCTTCTCGGGGTCGTAGCTGATCATGCCGCCGATGCCGATGAAGTCGAGGCGGGTCGGACGGAGCAGGTACTGCGACGGCACGGCCACGCTGGCACCCACGGCACCACGGCGCGCGCTCAGGAAGAACTCGTTCACGTTCAGGTTCTTCGAACGGTCGGTGTAGTCGACGCCCACTTCCACCGAGTTCACGGCGCCTTCCAGCGCCTTCTTGGCCGA
>JBEGRA010000191.1:0-4116 GCA_041180705.1 Pseudomonadota bacterium
CTGATGCTGCGGGCGGTGAACCTGAACTTCGTGGCCTTCAGCCACTACCTGGGCGACATGTCGGGCCAGGTGTTCGTGTTCTTCATCCTCACCGTGGCCGCCGCCGAAGCTGCCATCGGCCTGGCCATCCTCGTCGTGCTGTTCCGCGAACGCCGGACCATCAACGTCGAAGAACTCGACACCATGCGGGGCTAAGGGAACATGCAGACCTACCTCATCATCGTCCTCGCGCCGCTGCTGGCCGCCATCCTGGCCGGCCTCGCCGGCAAGGTCATCGGTCGCGCGGGCGCCCACACGGTCACCATCCTCGGTGTCGCCACCAGCTGCGTGCTTTCCATCGGTGTGCTGAAGGGCTTCATCGACGGCTCCAGCGCCGTGTTCAATGGCCCGGTCTACACCTGGCTCGTCACCGACGGCATCCGCATGGAAGTCGGCTTCCTGGTGGACCAGCTCACCGCCATGATGATGGTGGTGGTGACGTTCGTGTCGCTCATGGTGCACATCTACACCATCGGCTACATGCACGACGACGCCGGCTACCAGCGCTTCTTCAGCTACATCTCGCTGTTCACGTTCGCCATGCTCATGCTGGTCATGTCGAACAACTTCCTGCAGCTGTTCTTCGGCTGGGAAGCGGTGGGTCTCGTGTCCTACCTGCTCATCGGCTTCTGGTACACCCGCCCGACGGCGGTGTTCGCCAACATGAAGGCCTTCCTGGTCAACCGTGTCGGTGACTTCGGCTTCCTGCTCGGCATCGCGGTGCTGTTCCACTTCTCCGGCTCGCTGGACTACGGCACGGTGTTCAGCAAGGCACCGGAGATTGCGGCGCAGTCGTTGCAGATCTTCGGCGGCGAACACTGGAACGCCATGACGGTAGCCTGCGTGCTGCTGTTCGTCGGCGCCATGGGCAAGAGTGCCCAGGTGCCCCTGCATGTCTGGCTGCCGGACTCCATGGAAGGCCCGACCCCCATCTCCGCGCTGATCCACGCGGCCACGATGGTGACCGCCGGCATCTTCATGGTGGCGCGCATGTCGCCGCTGTTCGAACTGTCCACCGCGGCGCTGTCTTTCGTCATCTGCATCGGCGCGACGACGGCCCTGTTCATGGGCTTCCTCGGTCTCGTCAACAACGACATCAAGCGGGTGGTGGCGTATTCCACGCTGTCACAGCTGGGCTACATGACGGTCGCTCTGGGTGCCAGCGCCTATGCTTCCGGCGTGTTCCACCTGATGACCCACGCCTTCTTCAAGGCGCTCCTGTTCCTCTCGGCCGGCTCGGTCATCATGGCCATGCACCACGAGCAGGACATGCGGAACATGGGTGGCCTGCGCAAGTACCTGCCCATCACCTACTGGACCTGCCTGCTGGGTTCCCTCGCGCTCATCGGCTTCCCCGGCTTCTCGGGCTTCTTCTCGAAGGATGCGCTCATCGAGGCGGTTCATCTGGCGGCCGAGAAGGGCCAGGTGGCGGGCGCGGGCTACGCCTACTTCTGCGTGCTGGCCGGCGTGTTCATCACGGCGCTCTACAGCTTCCGTCTGGTGTTCATGACCTTCCACGGTCAGGAGCGCATGGACGAGCACACCCGCGAACACCTGCACGAGAGCCCCTGGGTGGTGACGCTGCCCCTGGTGCTGCTGGCGATTCCGTCGGTGGTCATCGGCTGGTTCACCGTCGGCCCCATGGTGTTCGGCTCCTGGTTCGGTGGCGCCATCCACGTGGCCGAAGCGCACAACGTGCTTGGCGAACTGGCTGGCGAGTTCCATGGCCCCGCGGACTTCATGGCTCACGCCTTCCACGGCCCGGCTGTCTACCTTGCCGCCGCCGGCGTGTTCACTGCCTGGTTCCTGTTCCTGAAGCGTCCGGACATCCCGGCCATGCTGCGCCGGAAGCTGTCCGGTGTGGTGAATGTGCTCGAGAACAAGTACTACTTCGACTGGTTCAACGAACACATCATCGCCGCCGGCGCGCGTGCCATCGGCCGCATCTTCTGGAAGGGTGGTGACCAGTTGTTCATCGACGGCGCCGTCGTCAACGGTTCCGCCCGCACGGTGGGCTGGCTGTCCGGGGTGGTGCGCCACCTCCAGTCGGGCCTGGTCTCCCATTACGCTTTCGCGATGGTCATCGGTCTGTCGGCGCTCGTCGCCTACACGCTGCTGCACGGCTGAGTAGAGAGGAAAAGCAACATGCAGTCCGGTTTGCCCCTGCTCAGCCTGGTCATCTGGCTCCCCGTCTTCGCGGGGCTGGTATGCCTGGTCATCGGCGAAAAAAGCGCACAGACCGCCCGCTGGGTCGCCGCGCTTGCCACTGTCGCCACGCTCGCTCTCAGCATTCCGCTGTGGACCGGGTTCGACACCACCACGGCGAACATGCAGTTCGTGGAACAGTTGCCGTGGATCGACGCCATCAACGCGCGCTACCACCTCGGCATCGATGGTTTTTCGCTGCCGCTGATCGTTCTGACCACCTTCATCACCCCGTTGGTGGTGGTGGCCGGTTGGCGCGTCATCGAAGACCGCCCGGCGCAGTACATGGCGGCCTTCCTGATGCTGGAAGGCTTGATGATCGGCGTATTCGCTGCCCTGGACGGCATGCTGTTCTACGTCTTCTGGGAAGCCATGCTCATCCCGATGTTCCTCATCATCGGTATCTGGGGTGGTGCCCGGCGCGTCTATGCCACCATCAAGTTCTTCCTCTACACCTTCCTGGGCTCGGTGCTCATGCTGGTGGCGCTCATCTATCTCTACCTGAAGACCGGCAGCTATGAACTGCAGTCGTTCTACGACCTGAAGCTCACCTCCAGCGAGCAGTTCTTCATCTTCCTGGCGTTCTTCGCGGCCTTCGCGGTGAAGATTCCCATGGTGCCGGTGCACACCTGGTTGCCGGACGCGCACGTGGAAGCTCCCACCGGCGGTTCCGTCATCCTGGCCGCCATCATGCTGAAGCTCGGCGGTTACGGCTTTATCCGCTTTGCCCTGCCCATCACTCCCGATGCGGCACGCGAGCTGGATTGGCTCGTCATCGCGCTGTCGCTCGTGGCGGTGGGCTACATCGGGCTCGTCGCGCTCGTCCAGCAGGACATGAAGAAGCTCATCGCCTATTCGTCCATCGCGCACATGGGCTTCGTGACGCTCGGCCTGTTCCTGACCTGGTCCATCATCCAGCACACGGGTTCGGTGGTGGGTGCGGAAACGGCCATCAACGGCGCCATGATCCAGATGGTGTCGCACGGTCTCATCTCCGGCGCCATGTTCCTCTGCGTGGGCGTCATGTACGACCGCCTCCACACCCGCGAGATTTCGGCCTACGGCGGTGTCATCAACACCATGCCGAAGTTCGGTGCGTTCATGGTGCTGTTCTCCATGGCGAACGCCGGCCTGCCGGGTACTTCGGGCTTCGTCGGTGAGTTCCTGGTCATTCTGGCCAGCTACAAGGCGAGCTTCTGGTTCGCCTTCATCGCCGCGCTCACCCTCATCTTCGGCGCGGCTTACACGCTGTGGCTGGTGAAGCGGGTCATCTTCGGCGAAGTCGGCAACGACAGCGTTGCGGCCATGAAGGACCTGCGCAAGAGCGAATTCACCGTGCTGGCCATTCTGGCCGTGGCGGTGCTGGCCTTGGGCCTCTACCCGAAGCCCCTGACCGACGTGATGGCCCCCAGCGTCAAGCATCTGGTGGAGCAAGTGACCGTGAGCAAGCTCCCTTGAGCCGCTCACGCACGGAGAACGCACAATGATCCCGACCAGTCTTGCCGATTTCGCCATTGCCGCCCCGGAAGTCACCCTGCTGGGCGTGGCTTGCGTGGTGCTCCTGCTGGACCTCTTCGTCAGCGAAGCCCGCCGCGGTTTGGTCTTCCTTGCCACCCTGGTGGGCTTGGGCATCACCGCGTACGTCACGCTGACCTGCGTCCCCGTCGACGGGCGCACGGTGGGGCTGGGTGGCCTCTATGTTGCCGATGGCGTGGCCACGGTGCTGAAGTTCACCGCCATCGCCACGCTGGCGGTGGTGTTGGTGTACTCGCGGGACTACCTCGCTGCCCGCGGCATGTTCCAGGGCGAGTACTTCGTCCTGTCGCTGTTCGTGTTGCTCGGCGTCATGGTCATGGCATCCGCCAGCAGTCT
>JBEGRA010000192.1:0-3159 GCA_041180705.1 Pseudomonadota bacterium
GAGGCGCGCTACGTGGCTGGCACCGATTTATTCGCCGTTGCCGCGGCGATGCAGGAGGCACTCGAGCGGTGGACCGTGGTGGAGCCGCTGCTGCGGGCGTTGCCGGAGCGGGATGTATCAGCGCGTGTCGGATACCTTCTACTCCCCGACGCAGGACGTGCCGTTTCCCAGCGAAGATTTCAACATCGACTTCGACGGTGAATTCGGGGTCATCGTCGACGAAGTGCCGATGGGCAGCAGCGCCGCTCAGTCGCTGGAATACATTCGCTTGCTGGTGCAGATCAATGACTGCTCGCTGCGCAAGTTGGCCGGCCCGGAGGTGAAGATCGGGTTCGGTTGGGTGGGCGCAAAACCACCCAGAAGCGTGGCACCCTTAGCTATCGACCAGCGCGTGGTGAAAGCATGAGTACTATCGGAAAGACTCCGGTCCGTCGCGTCGTCACGGGCCATGATGCCGCGGGCCGAGCGCGGTTCCGTTCGGACGAACAGTTCGACCTACACACGATCCCGAGCGGTGACGCCGACTTCGCCCTCATCTGGACCACGGCCACGGTGCCGGCGGACAACAATGACGACACCGACGGACGCTTGCGCGATGCGGGGTTGACGCTGAATCAGGGTTCGGTCATCCGCGTGGTGGACATGCTGCCGGGTGGCACTTCGCCCATGCACCGCACGAACAGCATTGACTACGGCATCGTGTTGTCCGGTCAGTTGGAGCTCGAACTCGACGATGGCGTCAAGACGCTGCTTGGCCCCGGGGACATCGTCGTGCAGCGTGGGACCAATCATCTGTGGCGCAATCCCAGCGATTCGGTCCCGTGCCGTATCGTGTTCATCCTCATCGAAGCACCTGCCTACCTGCACCAGGGCGTACCGCTGGAAGAGCACAAGCCTTGAGTTGAGCCGGGCGTTTTTCGTTTTGCGTGGCCTTGCCAGCCTGCGGTAGTGTTCACGCATGGAAAACTTCGACTACCTCATCGTCGGTGGCGGCTCGGCCGGCTGTGTGCTGGCCGCTCGGCTGAGCGAAGACCCCAAGGTGCGAGTGGCGCTGTTGGAGGCTGGCCCCCCGGATGCCAGCGTGCTCATCCATTGCCCCGCCGGGCTAGTGGGGCTGGCCATCACCGGCACCGCGAACTGGCGCTTCGAAACCGTGCCGCAGCCGGGCCTGCTCGGTCGGCGCGGCTACCAGCCGCGCGGCAAGGTGCTGGGCGGGTCCAGTTCCGTGAATGCCATGGTTTACATCCGTGGCGTACCCGCGGACTACGACGCTTGGGCAGCCGCGGGAAACTCGGGCTGGTCGTACGCCGACGTGCTGCCGTACTTCAAACGTGCAGAACACAACGAACGCGGCGCAGATGAATTCCACGGCACGGGTGGGCCGCTGAACGTGATGGACCTGCGCAGCGCGCCGGACTTGCGCAATGCCTTCGTCGAGGCCGGTGTGCAGGCGGGCTGGCCGCACAACCCGGACTTCAACGGCGCCACACAGCTGGGCGTGGGGGCCTACCAGGCCACGCACCGCGCGGGTGAACGCTGCAGCGCCGCCAAGGGTTACCTTGCGCCGGCGCTGGGCCGTGCCAACCTCACGGTGGTCACCGGCGCGCATACCACGCGCGTCATTACCGAACGCACTGACACTGGTACTCGCGCCACGGGCGTGGAGTTCGTGTTGAACAACCAGCGCGGCGCACCGCGCCGCTTCGGCGTGAAAGCGGGCGGGGAAGTACTGCTGAGCGCCGGTGCTTTCGGCTCGCCGCAATTGCTGATGTTGTCGGGCATTGGCGCCGGAGCGCAGTTGCAGGCGCATGGCGTATCGGTGGTTCGCGATTTGCCTGGCGTCGGCGCCAATTTCCATGACCACCCCGATACGGTGTTGGTGGTGGAAGCGCCCGGCGCACGCGATTCCGTCGGCATCCTGCCGTCCCAATTGCCGCGTTATCTGCGCGCTGCTGCGCAGTGGCGGCGTGAACGCCAAGGCTTGTTGACGAGCAATTTCGCCGAGGCAGGCGGCTTCCTGAAGACTGCTGCCGAGGAAGCGCTGCCCGATCTGCAATTGCACTTCATCATCGGCAAGCTGCGCGACCACGGACGCAAGCTTTCGCTGGGCAATGGCTATTCCTGCCATGTTTGCCTGCTGCGCCCGCAGAGCCGGGGCAGCGTGCAGTTGGCCAGTGCAGACCCGTTTGCGGCACCGCTCATCGACCCGGCGTTCCTCACGCACCCGGACGATGTGCGCCGCCTCATCCGTGGTGTGCGCCTCTCGCGCGAAATCCTTCGGCAGCCGGCGCTCGCGCAGTTCGGCGGGCAGGAAGTGCCTGCGTCGCGCGGCGCGCAGTCGGACGCGGAAATCGAGCATTTCATTCGCAGCACTTCGGACACCGTTTACCACCCCGTGGGCAGTTGCCGCATGGGTGCGGATGGCATGGCGGTGGTGGACGCCGAACTGCGCGTCCATGGGGTTGCGGGGCTGCGCGTGGTGGACGCGTCCATCATGCCGTCCATCAACGGCGGCAATACCAATGCGCCGACCATCATGATTGCGGAAAAGGCCAGCGACCTGCTGCGCGCGGCGCGGCGGCAGGGGTAGAATGCTTTCCGGTTGCCCCGGTAGCTCAGTTGGATAGAGCGCGCCCCTCCTAAGGGCGAGGTCACAGGTTCGACTCCTGTTCGGGGCGCCATATTTGCGTTGAAAGAGCGACCAGCGGTCGCTCAGGCCCGGGTTTCGTGCGCTGTGTCGCAGTCTGTTTCGTCGGCTGAATTTACAAGCGCGACCTGACCCTACCGACGGGGTAGGCAAAAACCCTTACTAAAGCCTGTTTTTCCAGTGCTTCGCTCTTTGTGGCACGGCCCGTGCATTGTCTTCGGGCATGATCCGGGTACGCAAACGCATGCCGAAACGAACGCCAGGCGACGGGCTGCCTCAGGGCGTGCTCGGGCGGCGCGAGGTGGTGTACCAGCTCACCGGTCAGCAACGCTTCGCTCCCGGGGTTTATCACGACCGCCGCGGAGTTCGCGATCGGCGCCGCCCAGTTTGGCGACAGTTGGCCAGCGGTAACGTCCGCTGTCTTCAGCGGAGTATGGGACGTCGTCGCGAGGACCAATTGCGGGTTCGGCCCCAGGGGCCGTCCTTGTGGTTGGCCACTGGCTTGGCGGTGC
>JBEGRA010000193.1:0-5401 GCA_041180705.1 Pseudomonadota bacterium
CCTTCGGCGTGCGTGCGTTGCGTATCGGCGAATGGGTGGCGCGTCGTATCTGCGACCTGCTGGACCAGCGCTACGACGCCAACACCGGCCTGCCCATGCGCGTGGAATTCGAGCGCCAGGCCGAACTGGCTTGCACCACGTTCGGCGTACACCAGTTGCTGTTCCTCGACGTCGATGGCCTGCAGGACATCAACGAGCGCTACGGTCTGCCCGTGGGCGACGAGGTGCTGCTGCGTGTGGCCGAGGTTGTGCGTCGGCACTTGCCGCGCGGTGCCGTGGCCGGGCGTCTGGACGGGGGTCGTCTGGTCGTCTGTTTGCCTCTCACTTCCATGGAGGTGTCCACGGCAGTGGCAGAAGAGCTCAGCAAGGCCATCAAGGAACTCACCTATCGGCGCGGTGAAGGCCAGGTGGTGGTGAATGCCGGTATCGGCATCGCCAACCTTGCCACGCGTGACACCGACAGTGGCTGGCACGACGCCCTGGCGCGCGCGCTGGCGTTTGCCGAGGCAGCCTGCCGCCAGACCAAACAGCCCGGTCGTGCCCGCGTACAACGCTGGACCGAAGCTGCGGCGCCGCTGGGACGCACCTCCGATATTTTCGAGGCTCCGCTGCTCGAGCGCCTCATGCGTGCGGTCACCACGGAATCACCTACCCTCGTGGCGCAGCCCATGCTGCCGCTGCAGGGTTATGGCGAGCCGCGTTTCGAACTGTTGCTCCGTCTGCCGGCGGACGGCGGCGAACTGCTGTCGCCCGACCGCTGGATGCCGCTGGCGGCCGGTGCAGGTTTGTTGCCTGCCATCGACCGCTGGGTAGTGCGCCATGTCATCGACGCGCTGTCGGCGCAGGCGGAAGTGCTGGCCCGCCGGTTGGCGCGGTTTGCCATCAACCTTTCCGTGAACACGCTGTCCAGTGCCTCGGCCGCGGAAGCCTTCCTCGCCGAACTGAACGAGCGGCTGGTGGCCACGGGTTTGCCGCCGGACGTGCTGATGTTCGATATCCCGGCTGCCGGCTTGCAACCGAACAGCGCGCAGTGGGCGGCGGTCATCGACGCCACGCAGCGTCTGCGAGCCTTGGGGTGCGGCGTGGCGCTGGACGAATTCGACCTCGGCGTGGCCACGGCGCTCGGCGAGCGCTCGCTGCCGCTGACGGAAGTGAAATTGAACGGCACGCAACTGCGCGGCATGCTCGAAGACCCCGCCGCCGATGCGGCCGTGCGCGACATGTTGCAGTGGTGTGCTTCGCGCGGGTTGGACACGGTAGCGAAGTCCGTGGAAACCGCGGCACTGCGCATGCGCGCGCAGGAGCTGGGTTGCGTGTACGGGCAAGGCTACGAGATGGGCCGTCCGGTGGCTTTCGAGCAGGTGCTGGAAGACCTCTCCATGTACGAACTCGTGCCCCCCGCGGCGGCGCCGGAAGTGTCGACGCAGGTGCTCCCCGTGTTGGTAGCTACCCCGGTGGAAGTGCCCGAGGAGCCCGTGAACAGCAAATGACCGCGTCGGCGCGCGCGCGCCGGCCGTTTTTGTTTACGCTTGCGCGCATGACAGCGCCAAACCTGCGCGGCTACGCCGCCTTTGCCGAAGTGACCGCCCAGCCCGCCGAACTCTGGCGCTGGCTGACGGACCCGGCATTGCTGCAGCGTTGGTATGCCACCACGGTTCAACTGGAATTGCGCGTCGGTGGACGTCTGACCGCGCGTTTTGCGGATGGCCTCACCTGCCACGCCCGCGTTCTCCATCACGATCCCTTGCGGCGCGTGGGGCTCACCTTCGACCCGGCACCCGACTGGCCTGGAGCTGCGGTAGTCACCGAAGACTGGATCATCGACGCGCGTCCCGGCAAGGTCATGGTTCGGGTGCTTGGCGAGGGCGTGCCCGCCCTTCCGGCCTGGGCGCCGTGGTTGCGCCACCAGCAGTCCCGCTGGGCGGTAGGGCTGTCCCGTCTGAAGCTCTGCTTCGGTCCCAAAGGGGCGCTGTGATGCGCGCGCTGGGTATCGTGTGGGCTTGCCTTTGGGGCTTCTGCCTCCCCGGTGGCCTGGCGCTGGCCGCGCCCGTGGCTTTGGTGGGCGGAACGGTCTGGACAGGGGAAGGGGCCCCCATTCCCAATGCCACGGTGCTCATCGATGGCGAAACCATCGTGGCCGTGGGGCCTGCCGGCGCCATGGCCTTGCCTGAAGGGGCGGCCGTCGTCAGTACCGAGGGCATGACCGTTCTGCCGGGATTGGTGGATCTCGCCACGCAGTCCTGGCGTCTGGGGCACGGCGACGCCGCCCGTGCCGACCCCATCCTGCGACCGTTGGCTGCCAGGGTCGTGATGCCTTGGGTGTTGGGTGCGGAACTGGCGGCCGGCGTCACGCTGGCCCAGGAATGGGAGTCGCCTTTCGCGACGGCGCTGGAACTGCGCCGCCGGGTGGCGGAGAAGCGTCTGAATGGCCCCGCGTTGCTGGTGGCTTCGCCTGTTCTCGAACGACAAGCGCACGCGGAAACGAACGCCACCGGACGGCAAGCCGTCGGGTCCTTGGCGGAGGCCACCGCATTCGTGCGCCAGTGGATACAAGACGGCGCGGACACGATCGTGGTGGCAGCGCCTGAAGAGTGGGCGCCCGAGGATCTGCAGGCCATCGTGGCTCTGGCTCACGGGGCCGGGCGTCCCGTGTGGGCGGAACTGCGGTGGGCTTCCGGGGTGGCGGCGGCGGTGAACGCCGGCGTCGATGGCTTGCTGGGGATGGGGCTGGACACGGCCCCCGACTGGCCGCCGGAGGCCGTGGCGGCCGTGCAGGCCCGAGTGGCCGCAGGCGGCAGGCTTTGGTGGGCGCCTCAGTTGGCACCGTTGGCTACCTGGCGCCGCTGGAGTGCCGACGCTGAACCGCTCGATTCGCCGGCGGTGTTCCAGGCCCTGCCCGTGGTGCTCGCGCAAGACCTGCGCGCTTCCTGGACCCCGTATTCGCGAGTGGTTTCGCCGCCTTATGCTTCGTTGCGCAGCCTGTCGGCTGGTGCGCGCATTCGCGCCCTGCGGGCAGCGGGCGCCACGCTCGTAGCGGGGAGCGGTGCCGGCCAGCCGGCGTTGCCGCACGCGCTGGCGCTGCGCGAAGAAATCTTCGCTTTGGTCCATGAGGCGGGGCTTGCGCCGCTGGAAGCCCTGCGCGCCGGGACGCTGGATGCTGCTGCGGCCGTGGGGAGGCAGGTTGCGCTGGCCCCCGGTAATCGTGCCGACGTCATTGCGGTGCGTGGCCCGGTACTGGAGGATATAGGCGCATTGCGGGATTTGGCGGTGGTGTTCGCTGCCGGCAGGAGAGTGAAGTGACGGCGTTCGTGTTGCGCGCGGTGTTTGCTGCGTTGGGTCTGTGGTTGGCCACTGAGTGGGTGGACGGTATCAGCGTCGACTCTGCCGCTACCCTGCTCATGGCGGGCCTGCTGCTGGGTGTGGTGAACGCCACCGTTCGCCCCCTGCTGATGCTGCTCACCTTGCCGCTGGCGCTGTTCACGCTCGGCTTCTTCCTGCTCGTCATCAATGCCTGGATGGTGGGGTTGGTGGCGTGGATGCTGGACGGGATGACGGTTGCCGGTTTCTGGCCCGCCTTGTGGGCCTCCGTCATCATCGGTATCGCCGGCGCCATAGGCAATGCGCTGTTCGGGCAGCCGGGCGGCGTGAAGGTGCACGTGCAGCGCGGCCCGCGCGACTGAGCGCTGCGCCCGGCTACTTGCCGTTGCCCGTGCTCTTGCCCGTGCCGCTGCCGGGCAGGTTGATGATGGCCACGCTGGCCAGCACGATGATGCCGCCCACCCACTGGATGGCGGTGAGCTGCTCGCCGAGCAGCCACCAGCCCACCAGTGTCGCCACCAACGGGTTCACGTAGGCATAGGTGCCCAGCTTCGCCGGCGAGACGCGTGGCAGCAGGTAGGTGAACGAGGTGTAGCCCACGCAGGAACTGAACAGCGTCAGGAACACGAGCGCTACCACCGTGCTGGCGGACCAGTGCATGGGCAGTCTTTCCCCGGCCACCAACCCCATGGGGATGAGCATGAGGCCGCCGGAGCCCAACTGGAGGGCGTTGAACATGAGCGGCTCGGTGCGGGGCGGGTAACGCCGGAAATAGGCGGTGCCGAGGCCCCAGGCGATACAGGCCACCAGCACCACGAGCATCCAGCGCAGCGGCGACTCGTGGCCGTCGCCGCGGGGCAGCAGCAACAAGGCCACGCCGCCGAAGCCGAGCAGGATGCTGCCCCAGGCGCGCTTGCCCAGCGCCGTTCCCGTGGCCCCCATGCTGCCGAACATGACGATGAAGAACGCGGAACTGGCGTTCAGCAGGGCTTGTTCGTTGCTCGCGATATGGCGTGCTGCCACGACGTTGAGCATGGTGCTGAGCACCACGGTCATGATGGCCATCACCAGCACGTGGCGCCACTCGCGGCGGGAGTCCGGCAGGGCATAACCCAGCCAGCTGGCAATACCGAAGAGGATGAGGCCGGCCAGCGTTCCGCGAATGGAAACCGCGAGCATGGCGGGCACTTCGGCCACCATCACCTTGGTGGCGACGAAGCTGGAACCCCAGATGAGGTACACCGCCGCAAACGCCGCCACCAACCGCAGGCGGTCTCCGGGAAGCAGGCGGGAAGTGGGGGCGCGCACGGCGAAGAGTATAGCCATGGTGCGCGGGGCACCATGGCAATCAATTCTTGCCGTGCGGCAACTAGTCGGTGGGCGCGTGGCGCGTGGCCACGCGGTACAGCCAGTAGCCGATGCCCGACAACACGGCGAGCCCCGCCCACTGGCCCGGCCGCCAGGCCTCGGCCACGGCCAGCACGTCGGGGTTCGACGTGTAGGCAATGGGAATGGCCATGAGGATGCCGATGATGGCTTCACCCGTGATGAGCCCCGCCGCGAACAGCATGCCGTTGCGCTGCAGCGTTTCCGTATCGGCGCTTTCGCTCTTGCCTTGGCGCGCGGCATGCCAGCGGGTGGCGAATTCGCTGATGAGTCCGCCCGCCAGGATGGGCAGCGAGACGTCCAGCGGGAGATAGATGCCCACCGCAACTGCCAGCACGGGTGCACTCCAGCGCGAGCCACGCCGCTTCAGCCAGAGGTCGAAGGCGATGATGCCGGCGCCCACGGCCGCACCCAGGGCGATCATGCCCCAAGGCAAGTGCCCGCCGAACATGCCTTCCGCCACACTCTTCACCAGCGTGGCCTGCGGGGCCGACAGCGCATGCACGCCGGGGCGCGCCGGTTCGCCGATACCGTAGGCTTCCTGCAGCAAGTTGAGCACCGGGGCCATGACCGCTGCACTGGCCAGCGCACCGACGCCCAGCATCACTTGCTGGCGCCATGGCGTGGCGCCGACGAGTTGCCCTGCCTTCAAGTCCTGCAGGTTGTCGCCGGCCACTGCGGCGGCGTTGCACACCAC
>JBEGRA010000194.1:0-4061 GCA_041180705.1 Pseudomonadota bacterium
CTGCCAGCACAATCCAACGGCGCGCTCGCGGCCTAGCAGGCGCTCTTGGATGCGTGGTTTTTTCATGGCCATCTCTTTTCGGGACAGGTCTCCGTGGCGAGGTGCGCTTTGGCAAAACTCACAGCGTCCAGCCAGCAGCCGCACACGGTGCAGCGATGCCAATTCTGGCCGTGCATGTGAATGACCTTCACTCTTGGGCAGGCTTTGCACGCCTCAATCCGTTTTTCCGCCACCTCGGCGCTCACCTTCACCGCCTCGCCCGACACTGCCGCACGGACAACTCGTCCCATTGCGTTAGCCGCGTTCACCACCATCGTGGTCATCGGCGGCATGGCTTTACAGTTACAGGCCACTGTTGCGTTGATCTTTCTGGTTCTGGCAGGATTCCCACGCCTCGCGAACAGCGTGGACGGTGCCGCGCTGCCGTGGCTCCACCGGGCAGCCCGCACTGATTCCGTCGATGCCCACGGCAGACGGTGCCGAGCCGGTATCCAGCCAGTTCGGCGAGCCGGGGATCGTGGGCGAACCGGCGGGCAACGCACTGGCCAGCAACGGTTCCACTATCGGATAGTATTTGTAGGTGGACTCCCCGCCGGCACACGGCGCCGACTCCTGCGAAATGGCCGCATCACACGTTTGGGACGGCGACTGCCAGAGCGGGTCGGGCATGTGCTGGGTGATGCGGGCGTGCCACGCCTCGCCGAAGCACATGTCGGCGCTGATTCGTCCCGCGTCCCAAGTCACCACCACGCTGCCGCTGCCGTTGCCGCTGAAGTAATCTGTGTCTTGCGAGTTTGGCGAGGCGCAGAACACGCACTGCCTGGAGTTGCTGCGGCTCAGGGCTAGCTGGGAATGCGTTTCGGCGTAGGACGGCACCATCGGGTCGGCGTCGGCCTCGCGGAACTGGCTGTCGAACTGGGACAGCACCACGGTGTTCCGGCTCGCGTCCGTGTTCCACGACTGCTCGGGCGGGCTGGCCTCATAACCGCGAAGCAGCGTGGCGCCGGTGGCGTCCTGCGTGGTTGTGAAAGCCGCGTCGGTGTAGAGTTCTCCCGTGGTGTCCGTGATGCGCTTGAAGTAGAGCGTGCCGCCAACCTGCGAGCCGCCGTTCCACACCGTCACCTTGTCCCCGCTCACTATGTTGTTTTCGGGCAGCGTGATTTTGTAGGTGTCCACCCCGTCCACCGTGATGGCCAAGTCCTTCCCGGTCACACGCGGCCAGGGCCACTGCGCGCCGTCGCGGGAATACTGCCAGCGCAGCTTGCCCACCTTTCCGAACTCGCCCCACTGCCCCGCCTCGGCCCATTCCTCACGCGAAACGGCGACGAGCGTCTCCACCGTGCCGGCTGGCGTCGGGTCAAACTGCGTTCCCAGAACAAGCGACGGGTGGGAGTAGCTGCTCACGCTCCATATCTGGTCGGGGTAATCCGCGCCGCCGTAGATCACCACCAAGTCGCCCGCACTCACGGTGATCTCGTCCAGCAACGTCAGCGTCTTGGTGCCGGTGTCCACGGCGTCGATGCAGGACGAGTTGCCCATGTCCATGCGCCAGCGGTCATCGCCGAATGGGCGGAAGAAGTTTGTGCTGGGCCATTTCTCCAACGTCTCGGCCCATTTCTGCATTCTGACACCTGGCACGTTGATGCTTTCGGCCCCATCGGCATACGCATAGTCGATGCGCTGCTGCACATGTGCGCCTGGTCCACACATGGACGCGCCTTCGCTGTAGTCGGTCCACCGCGTGGCCGTGTTCGGGACCGGGGCGGACTGTTCGGCACCCAGTTGAGACTCGCAGACGGAGCAGCCGGTGTTGGAGTCGTTTGCCCCCCGTGTCCACTTGATGTGGTTGAAATCGAAGTGGCCGGAATATCCGGCGGGCAGAGGCGCCCCGATTATCTTTCCAGAGTATGGCGTGCTGCTGATAAAGGCGCAGTTTTCGTCAAGCGTCCAATCGATGGACGGCTCGGTGGGCGCCGCGTCTCGCGTGACATAGGGCATCAACCATGTCTTGGAGTCGGTGCGCCACGGATAGGCCGCATCGTCATGGAGCGGCCATTGGTCGAGCAGCGAGATGCAGTCCGCCATGACCGAGGCAAAGGTGATTTCGCCGGACAGCTCCCATGACATCGACGCCTCGACGCTCGCCGTGATGGTCTCAAATTCGTTCGATGCAGAATCCCCCGACCCTGACAGGCTGATGGTCAACAAGGTGTCGCTCAGGCTCACGGAGACCGCCACGGACCCCGGCGGGAAAAGCCCCTCAAGGTAGGATTGCAACTCTCCGGCGTTGCCGCTGAAATAAGAGCCGCAAGCAACATTGCCGAAAGTGATGTTGCCACAACTGATGGACAGGTTCAGCCAAATCATCGAATAAAGGTTGAACGCGCCGGAAAAGGATGGAGACGAGCCGAGAAACTCGTTGCCAGGCGGGCGGTCACAGCGGCTGGCGGAGCAGCCTGATTCGGTAGCTATCAGGCAGTCATCGCAGCCGTCGTAAATGTCCTCATAATCAGCCGCAACAACCAGAGGATAGCCGCACTCTGGATCGTAGGTTCCGTTCTCCAGATCGTAGCCGTTATTGGTGCGCCGTCCGTAGTATCTGCGGGTGCCACTGCGCGTGACGTTTCCGAACTCATCAACCTGCGCCATCTGGTCGGCGGTCATGACCCACTCTATGGAATAGACGCCACCAGCGCCCACTGGGTCGCCGCAGGGGTTGCTGGTTCCGACAAGTCGTTCCACGGACTCGGCGCTTCGGACATGCACCCGCGCATTGATGGTTGAATACTTGAACTGTTGCTGGTTGTCCGGGCATCCGCATGCCGGGTCTTGAAGGAACCCAAACCGCCCCGGCCAGTGGGCGTAGGCCGCCACACCCTTCCACCCGCCCACGCACGCATGTGAGAAATTGGTTTTGGCGCCCGTGTTGCGGTAGGTGTTGTCGTATATCGTGTTGATGGTTTCGCCGGGGGCGCCGGAGCCGGGAAGGATTCCATCCGGGGTCGCCAGCCAGTTTCCACCCAGCGTGGTGCCGTCAAAGGACTGGGTATAGCAGACGCCCTGCGTGCCGTCGTTGCGTCCACACGTTGGGTTCGGCTCGTCTCCAGCCAATATGCACGAACCATCTTGCAGGACGCCCCACGCCCTGCCATACGGGTCGATGGGCGTCTGGTCCGCATTTCCCGGCCACGCCACCACCTTTGTGACGTTCTCCCAAACGTCCACCTCGGGCAGTGTCACGCGGCAGTTGCAGCAACAGCCGAGCGCCATAGGTCAGAAGCCCCGTTTCTGGAAGAGCTTTATCAGCACATTTGTGGCGCTGACAGCATTGTGGTTGGTGAGGCCGATGAAGCGCAGGTAAATGTCGTTGGTGACCCCAACCGTCACGTTTGTCCATACCTCGGCATTGGTGGTTGCGGTCAACGATACGGTGATTTGGTTGGTAAAGTAGGGCGAAACCAACCCCCGATCAAAGGTCAGCACGATGGGGTTGGTGCCGATGTTGGTCGAGCTGGTGAGCTTGTATCGGAAAAATATCTCTGCCAGCCTGCCGCCGCCCACGCCGTAGCTGGTGGCGTAGGTCAGGTTGGTGTTGGCATTCAGCACCGAGTTGGTGCTGGTGGTGAGCAGGGTGTATTCAAGCGGCACAAACTGCGCGAGGCAGGTTGAGGCTGTGAGTAGGAGTAGTAGTAGAGTTTTCATTCGCTTAACTTAGGGTCTCCCCCGGTCCATTTGTCGGACGCTTCGCCTGCCATTCGGAAAACTTGTTCTCCAGATATGCGTCGAGGGCAGCCTCCTCTTCTGGCGTTAGCTCGCCGACCTCTTTCCTTGCCTGCACCCACCGCCCGATGCGGCTGGCCAGCGTCAGCGCAGCATCGGCAACCATCAGGCCAGTCAGGACAGCACTGGCCAGCCTCTGTTCTTTTGGCTCGCTCATACTTCCTTTGCTTTTTGTGTTGCTTGTTCACGGACGAGATCAAGTAGGCGTTGCAATGCGTTAATCTTCTCATCCAAGGTCGCCTTGGAGTCCGGCAGGCGGTTTGCCTTGTAGAGCTTCGTCC
>JBEGRA010000195.1:0-7061 GCA_041180705.1 Pseudomonadota bacterium
CAAGGCCAGCCCCCACAAGCAAGACAGGGTTTGTGGGAGGGAGCTTGCTCCCGACTTTATTTCTTGGCGCTGGCCTGCGCGGCCACGGCTGCTGCTGCCGCGGCAATCTTTTCCGGGTCGCCGAGGAAGGCACGGCTGCGCGGCTTCAGGTTGTCATCCAGGTCGTACACCAGCGGCACGGCCGTCGGGATGTTGAACTCGACGATCTCCTCGTCGGTCATGCCGTCGAGCATCTTCACCAGCGCGCGCAGGCTGTTGCCGTGCGCCACCACCAGCACGTTGCGACCTGCCCGTAGTTCCGGCGCGATATGCGCATGGAAGTAGGGCTCCACGCGCGCCAGCGTGTCCTTCAGCGATTCCGTGGCCGGCAGCAGGGCAGGTGCCACGCCGGCATAGCGGCGGTCGTGGATGGGGTGGCGGGCGTCGCTGGTAGCCAGCGGCGGCGGCGGGATGTCATAGCTGCGGCGCCAGATCTTCACCTGCGCTTCGCCATGCTGCTCCACCGTCTGCGCCTTGTTCAGGCCCTGCAGCGCCCCGTAATGGCGCTCGTTCAGTTCCCAGGCGCGGGTGACGGGGATCCACATGAGGTCCATCTCGTCGAGGACGCCCCACAGCGTGCGGATGGCGCGCTTCAGCACTGACGTGTAGGCCACGTCGAACGTGAAGCCGGCGGCCTTCAGCAGACGCCCGGCTTCGCGAGCCTCCTCGCGCCCTTGTTCCGTCAGGTCGACGTCGGTCCACCCCGTGAACAGGTTTTCGAGGTTCCAAGTGCTCTGCCCGTGCCGGGCCAAAACCAGTTTGCCGCTCAACGCCGCTCTCCTGCCGGAATTCGTGACGGCGCTTTATACCACGCGCCGCACTGCCTGCAGGGCAACGCTCAGCGTGGCGAAGTCCGCAGTACCGGCCGCCTGCATCTCGGTGAGGGTTTGTTGCAAGGCCCCCAGCCCTGGTGCATGGCGCTGCCGCCACGTTTCCAGACGGTCCGCGACGCTCTTGCCGGGCAGTGCGAGCGCTGCCCGGGTGAATGCCAACTGGCGCTCGTGCAGTTCGTCGCGGAGGCTGGTGCGAGCGAGTGCCGGCCAGCGCCCTTCCACCTTCAAGCCTTCCACCTGCGACTGCAGCCAGTCCAGCCCGACACGATCGCCGAGCGCCAGGTACAAGGCGGTGGCATCGTCGGTGGAGTGGCTCTTGTCGGCGGCGAGCGTGGCCACTTGCAGCGCCGGCAGGGTGAGTTCCAGCAGGGCAACGCGGGTGGCAAGGGCCTGGGGCACCCCAGCGCTGGTGAAGCGCGCCGTCCGCGCGGCGTTTCGCTCGGCGGAGAGAGCGGGAAGAGCGGCTGGCGCCGCACGCCGGAAACCGGCCAGGCCGGGCTGCAGCGCGGCAGCCGCCGTAGCGATGCCGGCCGTGTGTCGGCGCTGCGTGATGACCCATTGGGTGGCGTGCCGCAGTTGCCTTGCCACGGCCTGCAACAAGTCCGTCTGGGTGCTGCTTGGGACCTTGCCGTCCAGTGCCTCGATGGCGGGCCAGAGCGTGTCGAGTTCCAGCGCTTCATGCGCGATGGCCCAGGCGCGCGCTACCTCAGGCACGGTCGCGCCGGTGTCCGTTGCCAAGCGCTGCGCGAAGGTGGGCCCGGAACGGTTGACCAGCGTGTTGGTGATGGCGGTGGCGATGATCTCCCGCCGCAACGGATGTTCCTTTGCCAGTTCCCCGAAGCGGCGGCGCAGCGGGCTCGGGAAATAGCGTTCCAGTTCGTGGGCCAACCACGGGTCTTCGGGAATGCTGGAGGCGAGCAGATGCTGGTTGAGCCAGATCTTGGCGTACGACAGCACGACGGCAAGTTCCGGGCGAGTCAGTCCTTCCCCGCCACGCAGACGTTCCTGAAGAACTTCCTCCGGCGGCAGGAATTCGATGCCGCGGTCGAGTTCACCGGAGCGCTCCAGTACCCGGATGAACTCGGCGTGTTCGCGGCCGCGCGCATGGGCCTCGGCAACGAGCACGCTCAGTGCTTGCCCTTGCAGCACGTTGTTGCGCAGGACGAGCGCCGCCACTTCGTCCGTCATGCGTGCAAGCAGGGCATTGCGGTTCCCCCCACGCAGTTGGCGGCGCTCCACCGCCATGCCAAGCAGGATCTTGGTGTTCACCTCCACGTCACTGCAATTCACACCCGCGGAGTTGTCGATGAAGTCGGTGTTCAGGCGTCCGCCCTGGCGCGCGTACTCCACGCGGCCGAGTTGCGTCATGCCGAGGTTGCCACCTTCACCCACTACCCGGGCGCGCAGTTCGCCGCCATTCACGCGCACCGCATCGTTCGCCCGGTCACCCACTTCCAGATGGCTTTCCGTGGCAGCCTTCACATAGGTGCCGATGCCGCCATTCCACAGCAAGTCCACGGGTAGCCGCAGGATGGCGCGGATGACCTCGTTCGGTGTGGCGCTGGCAGGCAAACCGAGCAGCGTCTGCGCTTCCTGCGACAGTGCCAGTGCCTTGGCGCTGCGCAGATGGATGCCACCACCGGGGCCGAGGGCCTTCCGGTCGTAGTCATCCCAACTCGAGCGCGGCAACGCAAACAACCGGGTACGTTCCGCGTGTCCGCGAGCTGCATCGGCCAGCGGGTCGAGAAAAATGTGTTGATGGTTGAATGCGGCAACAAGCCGAATTTGTGGCGATTGGAGCATGCCGTTGCCGAACACGTCGCCTGCCATGTCGCCGATGCCGGCGCAGGTGAAAGGCGTGATTTGCGTGTCATGGCCCAGTTCGCGGAAATGACGTTTCACGCTTTCCCAGGCACCACGGGCGGTAATCGCCATTTTCTTGTGGTCGTAGCCGGCGCTGCCGCCCGAGGCGAATGCGTCGCCGAGCCAGTGCCCGTATTCCAGCGAGATGGCGTTGGCGATATCGGAGAATGTGGCCGTGCCTTTGTCTGCGGCTACCACCAGATACGAGTCGTCGCCATCGCGCCGCACAACTTGCGGCGGCGGCACGACGCGCCCATCCACGCGGTTGTCCGTCAGGTCGAGCAAGCCGCGGATGAAAGTCTGATAGCACGCGATGCCTTCGCGTTGCATGCCCTCACGGTCTGCAGGCAATTGTTTGCAGTAGAACCCACCCTTCGCCCCCACGGGAACGATGACGGTGTTCTTCACGTTCTGCGCCTTCATCAGGCCCAGCACTTCGGTGCGGAAGTCTTCGCGTCGGTCCGACCAACGCAAGCCGCCGCGCGCCACCAGGCCCTTGCGTAGATGGACGCCTTCGACGCGCGGTGAATAGACGAAAATTTCGAACTGTGGGCGTGGCAGGGGCAGGTCCGGCAAGTTGGCGGCATCGAGTTTGAACGAAAGCCACGCCTTGGGGTGTCCGTCTGCCGAGCGCTGGTAATGGTTGGTACGCAGGGTATTTTTCACGGCATCACGGAAGCCGCGCAGGATGCGGTCTTCGTCGAGGCGGGTCACGTTGGCCAGGCCGGCCTCGATGGCTTCGCTGGCAGTGGTTGCATCGCGTTCACGGACGTTGGGCGGTCGCGTCGGGTCGAAGAGGGACTTGAACAACGCCACCAGTTGCCCTGCCAGCAGCGCATGCTGATCGAGAATCTGCTCCATGTATTGCTGCGAAAACGGCAAACCGGCTTGCAGCAGCCACTTGGCGTACGCGCGCAGCACCACCACGTCGCGCCATTCGAGGCCGGCGCGCAGTACCAGCCGATTGAAGCCGTCGGTTTCGGCGCGTCCGTCGGCCATGGCGTTCAGCGCATCCAGAATGCGGGGGGCATCCTGGTCGAGCGATACGCTTCCTCCTTGCCGTGGCTGCAGTTCGAAGTCCTGAATCCAGCAAGCCGGTTCGAGTTGGCGCAAGCCGTAGGGGCGTTCGCTCAGCAGTTTCAATCCCAGCGATTCGAACAGCGGAAGCATGTCCGCCACGGGGAGTGGGCTGCCGGCACGGAACAATTTCAGGCGTAGCGTCCCCGCGCCATCGCTGGCATGCCGGTAAGGGCGCCAGTGCCAATGCCCCGGCGCGGCGATGGTGGCTTCCAGGGCGGCGATATCATCCACGGCGCTGACGGGCGTCGTGTCTTCCTGATACGCGAGCGGGAAGGCTGCGCCGTGGCGTGCCGCCAGGGTCAGCGCCTCGGCTTCCGGGTGGCGCTGCAGCAGTTCCGTGCGCAAGCGGTCTTGCCAGGTGCGTAGCGCGTCCTGAATGCGTTGTTCTATCTCTGCTACCGCCGGTGCGGCCGCGGTGGCTGCTGGCGTGCGGATACGCAGATGCAATCGGGCGAGCGAGCTCTCGCCGAGTTGGATCTGGGTTTCGATGGCGGTGCCGCCGTAGGCAGCCAGCACGATCAGTTCGATGTACTCGCGGACCTGCGTGTTGTAGCGGTCGCGGGGCACATACAGCAGGCAGGACCAGAACCGACCGAATGGGTCGCGTCGCGGGAATAGCCTCACCTGGCGACGTTCGTAAAGGTTCACGGTGCCGCGGACCGTGTCCACGATCTCGGCCACCGATGACTGGAAAAGTTCATCGCGGGGGTAGGTTTCGAGAACGTGTTGCACCGCTTTGGCGTCGTGCCCGTCGTGTCCTGCGCCCAGTTCGGCCATCACTTGCGCCACCTTGTGGCGAAGCACGGGAATTTCGCGCGTTGGCTCGCGGTAGATGCCGGAAGTCCACAGGCCGAGGAAACGGTGCTCGCCGATGACTGAGCCGCGTCGATCGAATTCCTTGGCGCCGACGTAGTCGAGATAGGTCGCGCGGTGCACGGTGGCGAGGCGGTTCGCCTTGGTGACGAAGAGGGGCTCTGGGGACCGCGCCAAGGCGCGTTGAGCACCAGCCAGAACGGCGCCACGGCGTTTGTCGGTTCGCAGTGCAGTAGCGTCACTGGCAGTCAGCGGGCTCGCTTCATGGTCACGGAGTAGTCCAAGCCCGGTACCCGCTTCGGGCACGAGAAGGTCCGTGTCGCGTCCGCGTTCCAGACGGTGGTAGCGGTAGCCCAGAAACGTGAAATGGTCTGCCGCCATCCAGCCCAGCAGTTCCCGCGCTTCACTGACGTCACGGGTCATACCTTGGGGGTGGCGCTCGCCGAGCGTGCTCGCCAGTTCCGCGGCGACTGAGCGCATCTTCCGCCAGTCCGTCACCGCGGCCGTCACATCGTCCAGCGTCCGGCGCAGTTTGCGTTCCAGTTGCTGCAGGCGCGCGGGGTCCAGTTCCCGGTCCACTTCATAGAGCTGCCACGACTCGTTGCGGGTATTCGCGGCGGGCTCGTCGCCAACTGTCAGGAGTCGGCCCCGCCGGTCGCGGCGGACGGCCAGAACCGGATGCACCAGCAAGTGAATGGTGCCGGCCTCCCGCAGCACGATGGCCAGCGAGTCCACGAGGAACGGCATGTCATCCATCACGAGCAGGATGCGGGTGTGCGGACTGCCCTCCCGGTGGTTGTCTGCGGCTGGGTTCCAGACTTTCAGCAGCACTTCGCCGGGCTGGCGTCGCTGCGCCGCCGCGAGATGCTGCAAAGCCAAGCTTGCGCGCGCGGCGGGGGGCGCTGCGGCGAGGTCTGTTTCCTCGACGCCGCGGAGGTAGGCCTGAACGAAGGCCTTGTCTTCGGGCGTGTGGGCGAAGCGCGCGATGCGGCGCAGGAGATTCAGCCGGGAAGCGGGAAGGGTGCCAAGCACGTGACGCTCCTTTTTGGTGCGTCCATTCTAGGACCCTGCGGGGACTTTCGGGGACAGGCTGCGGGGATTCAGGGAAACCCTGAGCGAGCCAAGGCCCGCCTACGGTTGGTGGGGGCGGGCCAGATAGTCGTGGGACTGCATCTCGATGAGCCGGCTGGCGGTGCGCTGGAACTCGAAAGCCAGACGTTCGCCCGTGTAGAGGGCCGTGGGCGGCGCGGCCGCCGACACCACCAGTTTCACGCCGCGATCGTAGAACTCGTCCACGAGGCTCACCAGACGCCGGGCGGCGTTGTCGTCGTCGGCCCCGAGTGCCGGGACGTCTTGCAGCAGCACGGTGCCGTAGTCGCAGGCGAGCTCGATGTAATCCGCCTGGCCGCGGGGCCCGTCGCAAAGCGCGGCAAAGGTGAACCAGACGACATCGCCAGCAGAGCGGACACACGGCACGCTGCGCCCGGCCAGTTCCACCGGCCCTGAGGAGCAAGCCGCAGTGCCGGCGAGCATTTGGAACCGCGCGGCGAGGGCGGGGGCGGTGTCGGGTGCGGCGCTGTCCAAGTACAGCGGCGCGCGTTCGAGTTCGCGCAGTCGATAGTCCTGGCCTCCATCCACCGGCAGCACCTCGCAGTGCTGTTCCAGTAGTGCGATGGCCGGCAGGAAGCGGGCGCGCTGCAGTCCGTCGCGGTAGAGCCCGGCGGGTGGCACGTTGGAGGTGAACACCAGCGTGGTGCCGGCTTCCACCAAGGCGCCGAACAGCCCGCCGAGCAACATCGCATCGGCGATGTCGTTCACATGCAGTTCGTCGAAGCACAGCACCCGGGCGTCTTGGGCCAGGTCCTGTGCCACGCGTAGCAAAGGGTCGGGGATGTCGCCCAGCGCGCGCAAACGCGCGTGGACTTCCTGCATGAAGCGGTTGAAGTGGACGCGGCGCGCCGGCACGGGTGGCAGGGCCGCGTGAAAGAGATCCATGAGGAACGTCTTCCCGCGCCCCACGCCGCCGTGAAGGTACAGCCCCTGCGCGGCGGCACGGCGCGGCGGGGAAGCCAGCCCCACGGCCGCCAGTCCCGCTTGCCACCAGGGTACGGAGCGCGGCTGGGCGTCGGCTTGCAGACGCGCCAGCAGCGCGTCGAACCGCGCAACGGCCTGCAACTGCGCGGCGTCAGGCACATGGCCCGACGCCGCCAGCGCGGCATGGTAACGCTCGGCGACGGACATCGCCGGCGCTTACATCGCCTGGTAGTTGGGGCCCGAGCCGCCTTCCGGCGTCACCCACGTGATCTGCGCGTACGGGTCCTTGATGTCGCAGGCCTTGCAATGCACGCAGTTGGCAGCGTTGATCTGCAAGCGCTTGCCGCCGTTGCCGTCGTCCACCATTTCGTAAACGCCCGCAGGGCAGAAGTTCTGGCA
>JBEGRA010000196.1:0-2736 GCA_041180705.1 Pseudomonadota bacterium
GCGCCACGCGGCTTGGTGAACCCTGGCTCCGGTGACTACGCACTGGCGTTGCTGCAGGCGGGCGTGGACGCCACGGGGACGGTTCGCGAGGCGCACCGACTCGCGGGTGCAAGTTGCCTCGAAGGCTTGGGCCGCTGGCGGCAAAGCGTCGACAGTGTGCGCGTGGCATTGGCCCAGCGTCTCAAGGCCGCCGCTGAAACACGGGGGATCGCGGCGCCACTCGCAGCCAAGGGCACCGGTTTGCTGCTGGCGCTGGCGCTGGGCCTGCAGGACCAGTTGCCCGATGCGCAGTGGCGGGTTTTTTCGCTCACGGGCATTTCGCATCTGGTGGCCATCTCGGGGCTGCATGTCACGTTGTTCGCGTGGCTGGTGCTGGTGGCAGTGCGTTGGGTGAAAGGGCGGGGGCGTTTGGCACCGGCGGCCGGGCTGGGCGTGGGCCCGGCGCTGTTGGCGCTGACGGCGGCACTGGCTTATGCCCTGCTGGCAGGAGGCAACCTGCCGGCAATGCGCACCGTGTGGATGTTGGGCCTCGGCATGGCGGTACGCATGCGACGAAGGCACGGGGCCTTCTCGGAGGCCTGGGCTGCGGCGCTGGTGGGTGCGCTGTGGCTGGACCCGTTCGCCGGCGCGTCCCTCGGCTTCTGGCTGTCGTTCGGCGCGGTGGGGGCGCTCATCTGGTCCACGGTCGGCACGCCGATGGTGGCGGCCAGGGCACCACCAGAGGGGCGGCTATCGGCGGTACCTGCAGCCTTGCGTGCATTCCTGTTCGAACAGGGCGTGGTCACGCTGGTGCTCGCGCCGTTGCTGGCCATTTCGGTCGGCTTTCCCGCGTGGGTGAGCCTGCCCGTGAACGCCGTGGCCATCCCGGTGTTCTCGCTGCTGCTGGTGCCGGCAGTACTGTTGGCCACGGCGGGTGTGGCATTGGCACCCCTCGCTGCCGGGTGGTGGGTCCACGGCGTCGCCGTCGCGCTCGGGGCTTGCGTGGCGGCATTGGAGTGGTGCGCAGGCCTTCCGGGAGTCCACGCGGCGCCGGCGGCGCCTGCTTGGGTTGCAGCAGCCGTTGCGGTGGCTCTGGCCTTGGCAGCCTGCACGCCGTTGCTGGGCCCGTGGTCCCGCGGCGTCGCCGCGCTGGGCTGTGTCGCGGTGCTGCTGTGGCCCGGCTCGCGCCCAGCCACGGGCGAGTTTCGGCTCACCGTCCTCGATGTGGGGCAGGGCAGCGCCGCCGTTGTGGAGACCGCGCAGCACGCCGTGGTGTTCGACCCGGGCCCGGCTTATGGCCCCGACGCCGATGCCGGAGGACGCGTCGTGGCACCGTTCCTGCGGGCCGCGGGTTGGCACCGGTTGCATGCGGTGGTGGTCAGCCACGCGGACGCGGACCACGCAGCGGGCCTTGAGCAGGTGCTGCAGCGCTTTCCCGAAGCCGCCGTGTGGTGGGGTGGCGATGGCGGTGCGGCGGCGCATGGGCGGCAGCCCTGCCGCGCCGGTCTGCAGTGGACGCTGGACGGCGTGCAGTTCTGGTTCCTGCACCCGGGTGCCGCTCCGGAGCGCGACGACAATTCCGGGTCCTGCGTGCTGCTGGTCGCTGCCGCGGGGCGCAGTGCCTTGCTGCTGGCAGACATTCCCGAGGCCATCGAGGACAAGCTGGTCGAGGCGGGCGCGTTGCCAGCGGACCTGGTGTTGGTGGCCCACCATGGCAGTGCCACGGCCTCGGGCGAAGCCTTGCGAACCGCGACACGTGTTGCGTCGGGCGGTCATGCGGTGGTGTCTTCGGGTTATCGAAACCGCTGGGGGTTCCCGAAGCCCGCCGTGCGCGCGGGGTGGGAGCAGGCCGGGAGGCAACTGTGGGTCACGGCGGAAGAGGGCGCGCTGCAATACGCGGTGTCACCGGATGGCGCGCAGCGCTTGGACGCCTTGCGCCGATTGCAGCCGCGGTGGTGGCGCCCTGCGCTTGGTGTGCCCGCGGTGCCGGCGATGCCTGCGGGGCTGGGTGCGCGTTCGCGGTACAATTCAGGCTTGTTCGCACCCAGCGCAGGAGCGCCCCCGCCCCATGTGGGAAATCTTCAAGACCGGTGGCCCCGTCATGTGGCCCATCCTGCTCTGCTCCATCGTGGCCGTGGCCATCATGGTCGAGCGGTTCTGGAGCTTGCAGGAACACCGCGTGCTGCCGCCGGAACTGGCGGCGAAGGTGTGGAAGCTCATCGAGGCGCGCCAGTTGGCTGACCGCCATGTCACCTCGCTCGCACAGAACTCGCCGCTGGGCCGCGTACTGGCTGCAGGCCTGTCGAACCGTCACCGCTCGCGGGAAATCATCAAGGAGTCCATCGAGGACACCGGGCGCCACGTGGTGCACGAACTCGAGCGCCACCTGAATGCGCTGGGCACCATCGCGGCGGTGTCGCCGTTGCTCGGCCTGCTGGGCACCGTCACCGGCATCATCGCCGCGTTCGATGCCATCACCACGCAGGGCGTCGGTGACCCACGCGCCCTGGCCGGCGGCATCGGCGAAGCGCTCATCACCACGGCCGCGGGCTTGCTGGTGGCCATTCCTTCGCTCATGGGTTACCGCTACCTGCGGGGCCGCGTGGATACGCTCGTGGTGCGCATGGAGCAGGAGGCACTGCGGCTGGTGCAGGCGCTGGACGTGCAGGCCCGTGCCGAGCAGGCCTTCATCGCGAGCGGTGCCACCGGGCGCTTCGCGTCACCCGCTTCCGGATCGGCTGCCGCGGGCTTGGCTTC
>JBEGRA010000197.1:0-7996 GCA_041180705.1 Pseudomonadota bacterium
CGGTGCGTCGTTTTGCCGCATATTTCAGGGTTTGAAGCTGGTGCTGGCAAAAATTTGCGCGTACAGAACCCAATTGCGCCTTTGGCGCCGGACTCCAAAGCGGTATCTCGTTGTTTTTAAAGCGTTAATTCGGCCTTGCGTCGTAGACCTTGTTATACATTATGCGAAGTTAATGAAATTAAAGGAAACGTCCGTGGTTCCCGATCAGGCCCACTGGGCCCAATACCGTATTCCGTGTGATTTCAGGAACGCCTCGGCGCCTGTGCCCTCCAGAAGCGCGAGTGTCGCGAGCGTTCCCGCTTCCAGACACGTGCTCGCTGCCACCGTGACTGAAGCCGGTGCACCCTCTACCGGCCATCCGGTACGGGGATCGAGAATATGACCCAGCCTTTTTCCTTCATGCATCACAAAGCGGCGCGTATCCCCACTGGTGGCCAGACCGCCACTGGTTGCCATTTCCAGCACCAACGCGGCGCTATCCAGTTTCGCCGGACGCTCCACACCGATTTGCCAGGGGCCGGAGGCAGGCGCACCCCGGCATGCCAAGTCGCCGCCGAAGTTCACCAGTACGGCCTTATCGGTGGCCGTGACCGCCGCCTGGAGCGCGCGGTCTACGGCGTATTCCTTGCCGATACCGCCCAGATCCAGTTCCATGCCTGTCGGCAGCCGTAGGTATGGAGGGTTCCATTCCAGTTTCTCGAAGCCGACCAGCGGAAGTAACGCCTCGACGGAACGGCTGTCGGGAACTCGGTCGTTGCTCAAACCGCCGCCGGAGAATTTCCAGACGCGGCGCAAAACGCCGCTGGTGATATCGAACCGGCCGCCGCTTTCCGCGTGGCATTGCCGTGCATACTCCAGCAAAGCCGCTGTCTCGTGGTCGAGTTCCACGGGTTCCGCGCTGCCGGAATTCAGACGGCTGAGGATGCTGTCCGACTGATAGCGGCTGTATCGCTGCTCGATTCGCCAAGCCTCGCTGGCTGCACGTTTGCCGATATCGCGGGCCAGCGAGGTACTGGTGGTGTCTACCAGCACCTCGCAGGGGCACGCCATGGCGGAGAAGCATACTGCGTGCAGCCCGCCGGGGCGGTGTTCAACATGAAGCTGCTCCTCCGTCATGGTTGGCCGCACCATCAGAGACCGAAGCGCCAACCCACCTGCAGCATGACGGCCTTCATGCCTGGGTACAGGTTGTAAGGGGCCAGAATTCCGGGTCCCTTCGCGACGTTCTTGCCGGTCTGCTGGTAGTAGTCCAGGCGTACGGAAAGTTCGTTGCCGTCTTCGTCGGTGCGCCCGACCTTGATTCCCACGGTCGGCGCCGAGAAAGCCCCGAGGCGAGAGTCCGCGGACGCAAAAGTCGGCACCGCAGCGCCCGAATGCAGCATCACCTGGTAGAAGTCCGCTGCCGTCTGTTGGTACCAGCGCACGTGTGGTTCGACGTAGGTCCGGTCATCGATCGCGTAGTGATACTTCACTTCGGCCGTGTCCGAATGAATGCCCCAATCGTCCTGCATGCGCCGATAGGAAACAGACAGTGCATCGTCATTGCGCAGCCCGACGCGGCTTTCCAGGTACACGCTCTTGCGGGCGCGCTTGTCCGGGCGGCTCTCGTAAAGCGAATTTGCCACCGTACCGTCGGCATTCACCACGGACAGGATCTTGTACGGATCCGTCTGGTACCCGCTCGAACGGTCGTAGTTGAAGTTCGCGCGCACCAGCCAGTTGCGCGACATCACCACAGTGAAGCCCAACTGACCACCGACACCGTTGCGGCTTTCGTTGCCGGACTTGAGTCCGAGAGACGCATTGCTCAGTGCCTGCGGGACGCCACCAACCGGATTGATGCGGTCGTATTCGCCACTGACGCCGAGGTTCACGGTGAGATTGTGCTGCAGGAAATCCCGGGAAACACCAGCATTGGCAGTGGCTGCCGTCCAGTCGCGTTCGTGCGAGAAGCCGGCACCCAAAGCTACCTTGAAGTCATTGCCGATGGGCTGAGACCAATTGCCATCCAGAGCGAAACGCTGATCCTTGAAATTCGAATCCAGTGGCAGGTCGCCTGCAGCGATGGTGGTGCGGCTGTGCCCCGACGGTGAGACTGTCGTTTGTGGAGAAGTGGCGACGACGCCCCCTGTCGGCGAACCACCCGTCAAACTGTCGTAGGTAAACTTCAGGCCGAGTACATGCTCGTCGCCGAAGTCATGCTTTACATTGATGACGGGCTCGATGGCCTGGACTCGCCCACCCGACTCCTTGTAATAGAGGACGGCGGAGTCCACCTGCCAGTCCTTCGTATCTTCGGCATGGACCGCACTGGTAGCACCCAGCAGCGCACAGCCGGCCAGCATCAGGCGCTTGCGCAGGGTGTTCGTGTCGCGTGAAGCAACGGTGCAGGTGTTCAGTTGCATCCGCAGCCTCCCCCACCGATTCCGCGACCGCCGGTTGACGCTTCCTTGCTGAAATAGATGTGATCATCCAAGGCGTTCTCGACGCCATTGCGATCGAGTTGCATGGTATTGCGGGCAAGAATGCCGCGGTCCCAGGGCTTGGCCCCCAGGCTGGCACAACCCGAAAGGCCTAGCAGCGCAATGCTGCCAGCCAAACAGGCGATGGTTCGGACGAGTGACTTCATCGATGTGACCTCGAGTGGATGGTTCTTCGTGTGATGTGAGCGAGGGGCTCAGGTTTCGTCGAGCAGCTGCCGTAGTTCGGCCGTATAGGCTTCAGGGTCGGTGGTGCGGAAGCCGCGGTGACGGAAGCGAATGGAGCCATGGCGGTCGACGACAAAGCTCGAGGGCATCCCTTGAAGTTTGTAGAGCTCGGCGAGCTGGCCCTTGGAATCGAAGACGACTGGCAGACCACCGCCGACTTCCTGAAGAAAGCGCTCCGCCTGGCGAGGGTCTTCGTCGACGTTCACCGTGAGAACGACGAGACCGCGCGACGCCAATTCCCGCTGGGTCGCTTGCATCCATGGAAACGAGCGGCGGCAAGGAGCGCACCAGGAAGCCCAGAAGTCCACATAGATGACTTTGCCCGCATGAGCAGCAAGGTCCAAGGCAGGCAACGTTTGGTAGAGACCGCCGTCAGCGGGAGCCGATTGGGGCGCGGACTGCATGGCAGGGGCTGCCACCGCATGCCCCACTGGCAGCAGGGCGGAAGCTGCGGTGACTGCGGCCAGCAGTTCCTGCGCAGGCCGCGAACGTTCGACGGCCCGTGAGCGTTTGAATCCGAACATGCTTTTTTTCTTCCCCTGGCATGCGTGCATTTGCACGTGACCAATTGAAGACCGGCATGTTGGCTGCAAGTTCAGGTTGAACAGCAGCTATTTTGGCAGGGTTTTACCCCTTTTTGCGTTGATCAGGGAGGGTAACCACGCAACCCGTCCTTCCCCATCGCCGCTGATGTTTCGGTCACAGCCCTTCAGCGCAACGCTCGAGAAGACTCTGCAGCAAGACCCTTTCGTGGGGTTTCAAAGGCGAAGCCAACTTCTCTTCCACTTTCTCGACGCGCCGACGGGCATTGTTCAGTGCCTTCTTGCCGGCGGCGGAAATCTGCTGCTGCAACTTGCGGCCATGCTCGGGGTCCTGCGTGCGCTCGATCCACCCGCGGGACGTGAGCAGGCGCACGATCTCGTGCATGGTCTGCGCGGTGACGCCGGCGGCACGTGCCAACTCGGCGCTCGTTGCGCCCGGCGTCTTTTCGAGAGCGGTCAGGGCACCGAACTGCGCGGTCGTGAGTTGCTCGTCACCGAGAGCCTTGTCCGTTGCCGTGCGCAATTTCAGTTGCAGGCGGCGAATGGCCGGGCCGAGACGCTCGACCGCCCTTTCGGCTATATTTTCAGGGGCCTGATTTTCGGGGAGATCCCCGAACAAGTCGAGATTCGGGGGCGGCAGAGCCGTGCTCTTGCGGGTTTTCACGGGCTTTCCACCAAAAATGTCGTCCGTCATGTCAGTTCCCTGCTTTGCTTTGTATAAGTGTACTTATTCATGGGAATGCATGGCAAGCGAGAACCTCTTCACATGTCGGGAGCGAGTCGCTTGCAAGTTCACAAAGCCGGGTATATAAACGCTGCAGGTGCTTGGTACCTAACGGTTTTTCGCCATGCCGTGAAACTCCCAAGTGCCAGAGGTCCACCGGCCAGCCGTGCTCGACATGGCATCCGGTGGGTATCTTCAGCTGGCTGATGATGGCCTCGAGACGACGGGTTTAGTCCACCCATGACGGCCTGGCAGCGCTTGCACGCCGCGACGCGTGAATTGGTGACCTCGGCGCCGATCAAGTATCGGCTCACCGAAGCTTTCTGTCGCCATCTCATCCACGTCGACGTGGCGGAGCTGCCAGTGCCCGTCCGCTCCTCGCTTTCCGCAATGCTTGCGCAATTGCAGTCTGCTACGCCCCTTCGTGGCGAAACGGCAGCACAAGCCACCATCCGCAAACTCTCTGACCGCGAAGCGCAGGAATACGCGCAGCGTATTGTCGAACTCTGGGCCAGTGCAGACGCACGGCAAACTCAGGAAACGACGCTCCGACGTCGCCAACAGGCGGCGGAGGCATTGGGCCTGCGCGCCACCGACGCCAACGTGGTTCCCCTGTTCCTGCAGCCCCAGTCGGGCTGACCAGTACACGTCCTCAGTCGAGCGTGAACTCGACGACGTCCCAACCCGAAATGTCCTCGCCCCGTCCGTAGCGACGGAAGGCGTCTACCAAGGCGCGCCCATCCCAGTCCAGCACTGCGCTGGCACCCTCCTGCAGTGCAGTCGGCACCGGCAGCGAAACACCGAAGTGGCGCAGCACCAGAACGGGCTTGCGAGCGGCCTGGGCGAAAACCGACATGAACTCCAATGCCTCGGCATGGCGGGCGTAGTGGGCCGCCAGCAATACGACCACCTCCGCGCCCGCAATCTGTGCACGGAGCGCTTCACGCCGGGCCTCGGGCGTTGGTGGGCGCGGGTCTTGCGGTCTGGAACAGTTCCGATAGTGGAAATGGTCACGCGCCTCGAGGAACTCGAACACGCGGTGGTAGTCGTGGTCGTCGCTCCAGTCATGACTGACGAAGAGCCGCAACGGGTTGGCTTCGGATATCGGAATGCCCATGCGCGAAGTCTAGCGCCCTGCCGCACGGCCTGCAGTGCCCGCGGGGCTACAATGAGGAATGCGTCTCGTCGTATACAACATCCGCTATGCCACCGGCACGGGGGCGGCGTTCCATCTGCCGCTTCCCGGTGCGGGGTATCTGCGAGGCAATCCGGCGGTGCTCGATGGCATCACCACTTTCCTGAAGGGCCTGAATCCTGATCTGGTGGGGCTGATCGAGGTGGACGCCGGTTCCCTGCGGGCCAAACGGGTGAACCAGGCAGACCATATCGCAGCTCGTCTGGGGCACTACAGCGCCTACGCCTGCAAATACGGTGTCGGTTCGCTGAACTCTCGAATGCCCATCATCGGCAAACAGGGCAATGCATTTCTGGCGGCGCCCCGCGTCCATGGGGAACGGTTTCACTTTTTCGACACCGGCATCAAACGCCTCATCATCGAACTGGAACTCGAAGACTGTGCGGTCTTTCTGGTGCACTTGTCGCTGAAGTATCGCCACCGTCAGGAACAACTGCGCCATTTGCACCGTCTGGTGAAGACTTGCGAGAAACCAGTGATTGTCGCTGGCGACTTCAATGCCTTCTGGGGTGACGCGGAGATCTATCTGTTCATGGAGGCAGCGGGCCTGCGCAGTGCCAACCCTGCGGGACTGCCCTCCTACCCGAGTCGCGAACCCCGTTGGGAACTGGATTTCATCCTGGTCAGCGACCTTATCGAGGTAAGCCATTTCGAAGTTCCTGCGGTCGAGTTCTCCGACCATCGGCCGCTGGTATGCGATTTCACCGTGAAGCCCGGGAGTAATGCATGAACGCCCCCCTCGCCCACTGGACTCTCGTTCGTGACGCTGAAGCTGTGGCCTGGCTGACGATCGACCGCAAGGATGCGCCCGCGAACTCGCTCTCCGAGCAGGTGATGCGCGAACTCTTGGCCCATATCACCGAACTGGCGGCGAATCCGCCACGGGCCTTGGTGGTGCTGTCCGGCAAGCCGAATGGCTTCATCGCTGGTGCCGACATCAGCGAGTTTCGCGCGGATGCCACCGAGGCTGCGGCACTGGAACTGATTCAGGGTGGGCAGCAAGTGCTGGACGCGCTGGAAGCGCTGCCGTTCCCGACGGTGGCGGCCATCCATGGGTTTTGCCTGGGCGGTGGCCTCGAACTGGCGCTGGCCTGTCGGTACCGTGTGGCGAGTAACGACCGCAGTACCACGCTGGGTTTGCCGGAAGTGAACCTCGGCATTCATCCCGGCTTCGGTGGCACTGTCCGCCTACCACGCCTGATAGGCGTGCGTGCCGCGATGCCCATGATGCTCACGGGGGCTCCTGTACGTGCTGACAAGGCTCTGCGCCTCGGACTGGTAGAGCGTGTCGTGCCCGCGAACGAACTACGTGATGCCGCCCGCAGTATCGCCTTGGCCAAGCCGCAGCCGCGCCGTACCTCCCTCCTGGACTGGTTGCTCGGCTGCCCGGGCGTTCGCCAATGGTTTGCCGGCCGTCTGGAAGCGGAGGTGGCTCGCAAAGTGCGTCGCGAGCATTATCCGGCCCCCTACGCTATCGCTGCGCTGTGGCGCGCGACGGGTGGCCGTGGTGCCGCGGCTTTTCAGCTGGAAGCGCAGTCCATCGCGAGACTCTTCCGTACTCCAACATCGCGCAATCTGGTTCGCGTGTTCTTTCTGCAAACGCGGCTGAAGGGCTTGGGGTCAGGTGAAATCGCGAATTTCCAGCGTGTTCACGTGGTGGGCGCAGGTGTCATGGGGGGCGACATCGCCGCTTGGTGCGCATGGCGCGGCATGCACGTCACTTTGCAGGACCGGGAGGAACGCTTCGTGGCTCCGGCACTGCAGCGTGCAGCGGAATGGTTCGAGAAGCAGGCCCGGGGCAACGAGCCACGTGTCGCTGCCGCGAAAGAGCGCTTGCGCATGGACGTTGCGGGCGATGGGGCCACTGCCGCAGACGTGGTCATCGAGGCCATCTACGAGAATGCAGACGCCAAACGGTCGCTCTATGCCGACCTCGTCGCCCGCATGCGGCCCGAGGCCTTGCTGTGTACGAACACTTCGAGTCTTGTCCTGGAAGATCTCGCGCGCGACCTCCCGGACTCGTCGCGGTTGGTCGGTCTGCATTTCTTCAATCCCGTATCGCGCATGCCGTTGGTTGAAGTCATTCGCGGCCGCACCACGGGTCTGCAGGAAGTGGAACGTGCGCTTGCCTTCACGCGCGCTCTCGACAAGCTGCCTTTGCCCTGCCGCAGTGCGCCGGGTTTCGTCGTGAACCGTGTCCTCACGCCGTACCTGCTCGAAGCGATGTTGGCAGTGGACGAAGGTGTCCCGTTGGCGGTCATTGACAGTCTCGCGCTCGAGCACGGATTCCCCATGGGGCCCATCGAATTGGCGGATACCGTGGGACTCGATATCGGCATGAATGTCGGCAAAGTGCTGGCGGCTGCCTTTGGTGAACGCGCGCGGCCCGAACGGGTCCAGCAGTTGGTCACTGCCGGCAAGCTCGGCAAAAAGAGTGGGGAGGGTTTCTACGTTTGGGAAAACGGCAAGCCGGTGAAGCCTGCTGTCCCTGCCGGTTACCGGCCTCCTGTCGACTTGCAGGAGCGGTTGGTGTTGGCCTTTTTGAACGAGGCAGTCGCTTGTCTCCACGATGGCGTCGTTGAAGAGGCGGACTTGCTGGACGCTGGCGTCATCTTCGGCACGGGCTACGCGCCGTTTCGCGGTGGACCACTGCAACACGCCCGTCAGCGTGGCATTGACAATTGTTTGACAACATTGCAAGCCCTTGAACAGCGACATGGTTCGCGGTTCGCGCCGAGTGCGGGCTGGAACACATTGCGTGACTGATGCTGCGTGCTAGCATTCGCCGCCGATGGAAGCTTCATCCAATACCGATCTCGTTGCGCTG
>JBEGRA010000198.1:0-3022 GCA_041180705.1 Pseudomonadota bacterium
CATGCCGCCGGCGTGCACGTCGTCCGCCTGATGGCAGCCGAAGCACTCCTTCGGCAATTCCTGCGTCTTCGTGCTGGCCGTGTGGCAGGCATGGCAGGCCAGCTTTTCATGCTTGCCGTTCAACGCAAAGTGATGCTTGCCGGCGTGGTCGTAGTTCACCGGCTTCCAGCCGTCGGGCTTGTGGCAGGTGGCGCAGTCATCACCGAAGCGCCCCGTGTGGGAATCTTCGGCGGCGTGGCAACCATGGCAGGTCTTGGGCAGCTTGGCCTTCAGGTCGCCGTCCTTGTGGCAAGCGTTGCAGGTGATCTTGCCGTGCTTGCCGTCCAGCCCGAACCCCGTTTCCTTCAGATGGTCGAAGCTAGTGTCCTTCCAACTGACGGTGCTGTGGCAGTCCTGGCAGGCCGTGCCGCGCGAGCCACGGTGGACGTCGTCGGGGGCGTGGCAGGCGTTGCAGGCCGTGGGCGCCCCCTTGAACGTGGAGTCGCGGTGGCAGGCGGCGCAAGCTGCCTTGTCGTGCGCGCCGAGCAGCGCGAAGCGCGTCTTGCTGTGGTCGAAGTGAACCGGCTTGAAGCCCTTGGCGTCGTGGCACTTCGCGCAGTCCGTTCCGAGCTTCCCCAGATGGACGTCGTCCGGCTTGTGGCAGTCCACGCAGGCGTGCGGTGCGTCGCGGTGCTTCTTTCCGGCCTTGTGGCAGGAGGCGCAGGCCACCGCCGCATGGGCGCCTTCCAACTGGAAATCCGTCTGCTTGTGACGGAAGGCATTCGGCTCCAGGCCCACGATATCCGCAGTCCGGCCCTTGTGCTCGCCGTGGCAGCCGGCGCAACGCGAGTTGGCGGGCAGCGCACGGCCGTGGAAGCCCTGACGGCCCTTCACATCCGCCGTGATGTCCTTGTGGCAGTCAAGGCAAAGGCTGCTCATGCGTACCTTGTCGGCACGGTCGTGGCAACTTGAGCACTGTTCTTCGTACTTGGCGTGCGCGGCAGAAAGCTTGCCGGGCATGAGCAGCGTTTCCAGCGAAGCGGCAGACGCCAGCCCCGTGCACAGCAGGAGCCCAGCCGCCAGCACCGCGCGCAAACCACGGAAACGGCGAAGCCCCGGGCCACCCTGCGGGGTGTCCGGGGCCGAAGGGCCGCTATGACTGTGGGTTTGCACTGGGGGGCGGTGCCGTTGGGTCAATAAACGTGGACTGCCACCACATGCACCACCGCCGCGATGATCATGAGGATGAACAGCGGGATGTGCATGACGTGCCAAAGAGAGAACATGCGTTCGCAAGCTTCGAATTCTGCCACACGGCGGGCCGCGGCAAGGCGGTGCGCACCATAGCGAAGGGCCGCTGCACGCAGACTATCGGCGTGGTCCGCGATGACGGCACGACGGGCCGCAGCATTGCGCAGGGCGCGGGACACGTAGCTGTTCAGGCGACGGCGCTCCGCCCATTCCACGAACACCGCACGCATGGCGCGGCTGAGGCCCTTGCCGCGGGTGATGCGCTTTTCCGAAGCGTCGAGCACGGCAATCAGTTCCGGCAGGAGCTTGGTAAGGCCGGCGGATTCACGCAGGCGGTCCGCTTCCACGTGCAGTTCGGCGAGCTTGGCGCGCTGGCCATAGAGGCCGTTGTGGATGCGCGCGTAAAGATAGCGCCCGACCAGACCGCTGCCCGCCACGAACACCATGCAGAACAGCGCCACGTTGCTGTTGGTGGCGCCCAGCGAGAAGTTGCAGTGATACAGCACGAGGCCCGGACCGACGACGCCGAGCATCATGTGCGCGCGAAACCAGCCCTTCACGCTGCCCACGGGCTGCATGCTGGCCTTGCGCTTGCGCAGGGGGTAGATGAGGAGCAGCAGCATGAGGCTGCCGCCGACGATGCCGAGCCAGTAGCCAATGCCCGACTCCGGATTGATGTAGTCACGCGCCGGGGTCCAGGGTCCCACCACCACCGCAATGGTGAAAAGCGCCAGCACGATGTGCTCCATGGACAGATTGACGCGCTGCCAGAAGGTGGGCCGCGGCGCCGCGACGGCCGCAGCCGGTGCGTCGAGGATTTCTTCCATGTTGTCGGCGGTAACGCTCATGATTTTCCCTCAGCAAGCGCCTTGGCCTCTTCGAGGTTGGCGCGAATGATCCGGGCATCGCTGGACTTGGGGGGCACCAAGGCCAGTACCGTCTGCCATGTCTTCGCGGCAGCGGCATAGTTGCGCTGCTGCAGCTGCAGCGAAGCGCGCAGCCACAGAGCCTTGATATGACGGGGGTCGAGCTTCAGCGCACGCTCGAGGGCAGCACTGCCCTTCGCGAGATCGCCGTTGTTGGCAGCGGCCAGCGCATCTGCGTAGTCCGCCCAGGCGTCGGCCGACGTCGGTGCGGCCAGCGTGGCGCGGCGGAACGATTCTGCAGCGCCCTTGAAGTCGCGCTTGCGGCGCTGTTCGATGCCACGCGCCCACCAGTCGTTGGCGGTGGTGGGTTCGCGTGCTTGCACGGGCTGGCGCGGCATGGCGGCGAGCGCGGCTGCCATGTTGGGGTTGCCGCCCACCTGCACGCCAGCCTTGGCGTGGGCGGACATGGCAGCAGGCGACATGGCCGCGCCCGGCTTTGCACCCAGCGCCTCGGCGCGGGCACGCGCCTTGGCGGCTTCGTCCTTGCGACCGAGATATTCGTAGCTCTGCGCCAGCAGCACCCAGCCGCCGGCATCATTGGGTTCGCGCTCGAGGCGGGCAGCGAGGCGCGCAGTCACTTCTTCGATGCTGGCAGGCCCCCCTGCTGCACCACCGGCCGCGCCGCCCATGCCGGCACCGCCGGAAGCAGAACCGCCCATGGCAGCAGCGCCGGGGGCCTGGCCCACACCGCCCCAGGCATCCGCACCGGTCGCGGCGGTAGCGACGGTAGTCGCACCGGAAGTGGCATCAGCAGGCGTCGGCCCATGGCGAACGATGGCCACGGCAGCGCCGAAGGCCACCGGAGCAAGAGCGAACGAAACCCAGGCCAGCGACTGCCGACCACGCCGGTGCAGCAGGCCACCGCC
>JBEGRA010000199.1:0-2572 GCA_041180705.1 Pseudomonadota bacterium
CCCTACCGCATGCAGCCTGCCTCTGAAGCCTGCGGCGTACGCAACGGCTACGTGCAGCCCGAACTGCTGGGTGTGGACCGCTGGCTGGGCCTGGTGGCTGCGCGTTCGCTGCACCAAGGCCCTGCCTGCATCGTGGGCGTGGGCACGGCGCTGACGGTCGACTTGCTCGATGCCGAAGGCCAACACCACGGCGGCCTGCTGGTGCCCGGCCCGGAGCTGATGCACCAAGCGCTGGTCACCCGCACCGCGCGCATCGGCGCTGCGGCACGCCAAGCGGAGCCGCAGGTGAAAGCGGGCCTCGGCGTGAACACCGCCGGTGCCATGCAGGAAGGCGGTTTGCTGGCCGCGGCGGCCTTGGCCGTGCGTGCCGCCACGGACTTCGCCGAACGCACTGGCACCCCCGTGTGGCTGCACCTGACGGGCGGTGGTGCTGAAGCCGTGGCGGAACGCCTGCCACCGCAAGCGAAGTGGTCCGCAGGGCTGGCCGGCATAGGCGTGCAGCCGGACCTGGTGCTGCAGGGCCTGGCCACCATGGCAGCGGCGCAGCGCGCCGGTTTGCGGCATTATTAAGCCCATGCGTATCTGGTTTGCCTGCCTGCTGTTATTGAACGTGGCCTTTCTGGGCTGGGCCCGCTTGGTGGACCGCCCCGAGCCGCCACCGCTGGAAGCGGAAAAGGCCGCGGTGCCCACGCTCTACTTGGCCAGCGAACCCGGGGCCCACGCCGCCATGGCACCGCACTGCGTGAGCGTGGGGCCGTTCAAGGAACCGCAGCCGCAAGAGATATGGCGCGTGGCGCTGACCACCGCCGGGTTCACCCCGCGCGCCCGCACCGAAGGCGACCCCGCCAGCGGCTGGCTGGATGTGGACCTGCCCGCCGGCCAGGCCGCGCTGGACGTGACGCGCTTGCCCGGCAAGCTGACGCTGACCGGCCTGACCCAAGGCCAGTGCGCCACCGTGGCTGCGCCGAGCGAAACGCCGGCACCGGAACCCGAAGAAGCCGGTTCAGCGGGGAAGCCACTGGCAGGCTAGAATGCGCGCGCGCCGGCTTAGCTCAGTTGGTAGAGCAACTGATTTGTAATCAGAAGGTCGGGGGTTCGATTCCCTCAGCCGGCACCATCATAGATTTCTCTTCGAGAAAACTCCTATGTTGCCAATAGCCTGTGATTGGCGGGGCTCCTGCTTTTTGTCCCCAATGGCTGGGGTGGTAATCCCCCCATTTCTTGCGGCTCTGGGAAGTAGAGCTATGCGGCCATGGTCAGCCGCTGGTTTGGGGTGATGCCACCCAAGGCCATGTTGGGTCTTTCGTGATTATAGGTCCACAGCCACGCAGTCGCGCAAAGCTGCGCTTCGGCAATCGAAACGAACAAGTGTGGCGCTAGCCATTCGTAGCGCACCGTCCGGTTGAACCGCTCAACGTAAGCATTCTGCTGGGGCTTGCCCGGTTGGATGTATTCCAGCTGGATTCCCTGCCTTTTCGCCCAAGTGATGACCTTGGCGCTGACATACTCTGGACCGTTGTCGCAGCGAAGAGCTTTTGGTTTGCCGCGCCACTCGATCACCTGTTCCAGGCTACGGATAACCCGTTCTGCCGGCAGCGAGAAGTCCACCTCGATGGATAGCGCTTCCCGGTTGAAGTCGTCGATGACGTTCAGCAGACGGAACGTCCGACCGTCTTCCAGTTGGTCGTGCATGAAATCCATCGACCAGGTGTGGTTGATGGTATCCGGCACGGCCAATGCCTCCGGCTTGGCCCGTAGGAGCCGCTTCCGCGGACGGATACGCAGGTTCAGCTCCAGCTCCCGATAGATGCGATAAACGCGCTTGTGGTTCCACTGGAAGCCCTTCACGTTGCGCAGATACAGGTAGCAAAGACCAAACCCCCAGCTCCGGTGGTTGTCCGTCAGGCGAACCAGCCAGTCGACTATGCGAAGGTTCTCGGCGTTCAGTTGCGGTCGGTAGCGGTAGGCGCTCTCGCTCAGCCCGAACGCCTCGCAGGCCAGCCGAATGGTCAGCCCGCGTTCTTCAACCGCCCATCTGGCCACCTCGCGTCGGCGAGATGGCCTTAGAGTTTTTTTGCGAGGGCTTCCGCGACGATGTCGGCCTTCAGTTGGGCCTCGACATACAGCTTCTTCAGCCGCCGGTTCTCTTCTTCCAGTTCCTTCATCCGGCCCATCAGCGAGGCGTCCATGCCGCCAAACTTGGACCGCCACTTGTAGAACGTGGCCGTGCTGATGCCGTGTTCCCTGCAAAGAGCCGGGACTGCCGTCCCGGCCTCTGCCTGCTTCAGCACCGCCAGAATCTGGCTGTCCGTGAACTTCGACTTCTTCATGCAGAACTCCCTCTAACGAGAAAATTCTACTTCCCAGACCGCCTACCTGGTGGGGGGATTACCCCGGGCCCTCTGGTCCGACGGGTCCGCAGGGGCCTGCTGGTGCGGCAGGGACGAATGGAAGTTCTGGCCTTCCAGGTCCGCCGGGCCTGAAGGGCGACAAAGGCGATAAGGGTGACCCTGGCCTGCCGGGAGCGCCTGGTGGCAAAGGCGACACCGGCGATAAAGGCGACCGAGGCGAT
>JBEGRA010000200.1:0-4295 GCA_041180705.1 Pseudomonadota bacterium
GGTCATTGACGGTCTCCACGTCGCCAACGGGTTGTTGCAGCGACATTCTCCCATTTTGGGAGGGGCGTCAAATCGATAATGCGATTCCACGCCCCGGACTGAGGGGGCAGGAAACTAGCACCAACAAAAAAGCGGAAAAACCGGCGTTCGGCCTATTGCCATCAAAACGCCGGATACGCGTTGGCCCCTGCTACCGCAGCGCGGCGTTCAGCTTGTCCAGCGCCGCCTGGCCGGGGCAGAGCTCGGCTTCGGTCAATTGATTCAGCGGCTTGGCCACGGTGTTCAGATGGTGGTGCAGGTCGTCCGCACCTTCTTCCACGAACAGCAGGCCGGTCAAAATCTCGCCCTTGGCGTTCCACTCGTGCAACTGGTTCATGGCACGGTTGCGGTCGGTGGGGTCGTAGTCCAGCCCCAGCTTGCGCAGCATCAGCATGGAGCCGTCATGCTGCATGACGCGCCGCACGCTGCCAGGCGCGTACTCGGTAGTGATCTCGTGCCGCGGCTGAATGACCTCCACCCGGTTCACCGCCTCGTTGTGCTCGCGCACGTAGTCGTAGCTCTTGGTGGAGCCGGCATGGTTGTTGAACGTGACACACGGGCTGATGACATCGATGAACGCGGCGCCTTGGTGGCGTAGCGCGCCCTTGATGAGCGGCACGAGTTGGTCCTTGTCGCCGGAGAAGCTGCGCGCCACGTAGGTGGCACCCAACTGCAGCGCCAAGGCCACGAGGTCGATGGGCGCATCGGCATTCAGCACGCCCTTCTTGCTCTTCGAGCCCTTGTCCGCCGTGGCGGAAAACTGCCCCTTCGTCAGGCCATACACGCCGTTGTTCTCGACGATGTAGGCAATGTTCAGGCCGCGACGCATGGCGTGGGCGAACTGGCCGATGCCGATGGAAGCCGAGTCGCCGTCGCCGGAAATGCCGATGAGCGTGAGTTCCCGGTTGGCCAGCGAAGCACCGGTGGCCACCGAAGGCATGCGACCGTGCACGGAGTTGAACCCGTGCGAAGCGCCAAGGAAGTAGTCCGGCGTCTTGGAAGAACAGCCGATGCCGGACATCTTGGCCACGCGATGCGGTTCGATGTCCAGTTCGAAGAAAGCCTGCACGATGGCGGCACTGACGGAGTCGTGGCCGCAGCCCGCACACAGCGTGGAGATGGCGCCTTCGTAGTCCCGCTTGGTGAACCCGATGGCGTTGCGCGGCTGGACGTCGGCAAGGAGACGAGGCTTGGCAAGATAAGTCATGGCTTTACCCGTGGCTCTGGGTGGGCAGCGGCTGCGCTTGTTGCGCCGCCACGGCAGCGCGGATGGCGCCAGCGATGAAACGCGCAGTGATGGGTGTGCCGTCGTAATGCAGCACCTTCACCAGCTTCTTCGGCGAGTACTCGCCTTCGTTGATGAGCAAAGTCCGGAGCTGCGCACTCTCGTTCTGCTCCACCACGAATACCGTGTCATGCGCTTCGATGAAGGCGTCGATTGCCTTCGCGAACGGAAAGGCGCGCACCCGGATGGCATCTACATGGATGCCCTCAACTGCCAGCATGGCCAAGGCTTCCGCCATGGCGGGGCTGGTCGAGCCGTAATGCAGCACGCCCATGCGCGTCGACTTGGCAGCCGGCGTTACCACGGGCTGAGGCACCATTTCCTTCGCGGTATGGAACTTCCGGCGCAGACGTTCCATGTTGTAAACATAGTCCGCGCCCGTCTCGCTGTACTTGGCCTGCGGATTGCGCGTCGTACCACGAGTGAAATAAGCGCCCTTGTTGGGGTGCGTGGCCGGAATGGTGCGCCAGGGAATGCCATCGCCATCCACGTCCTGGTAGCGCGCAAAGAGCTTGCCGGCTTCGAGCTCGGCCGCCGTCATCACCTTGCCGCGGTCGTAGCGCCGGCTGTCGTCCCACGTGAACGGGGCGCACAAACGCTCGTTCATGCCGATGTCGAGATCGGTCATCAGGAACACGGGCGTCTGCAGTCGCTCTGCCAAGTCGAAAGCCTGCGCTGTCAGTTCGAAGCACTCGTGCGGGTCTTCGGGGAACAGCAGTACATGGCGGGTGTCGCCATGCGAGGCATAAGCACACAGCAACACATCGGACTGCTGCGTACGCGTGGGCATGCCGGTGGAAGGACCACCACGCTGCACGTCGACAATGACGACGGGAATTTCGGCGAAGTACGCGAGGCCGATGAATTCCTGCATCAGCGAGATGCCGGGGCCCGACGTGGCCGTGAAGGCGCGCACGCCGTTCCAGCCTGCTCCGGCCACCATGCCGATGGAAGCCAGCTCGTCTTCCGCCTGCACGATGGCGTAACGGGCGGCGCCGGTTTCAGGGTCCGTGCGGAACTTGCGGCAGTAGCCGGTAAAGGCTTCCACCACCGAAGTGGAGGGCGTGATGGGGTACCACGCAGCCACCGTGGCACCGCCATAAACGGCCCCAAGGCCTACGGCGCTGTTGCCGTCGACGAAGATGCGGTTGCCAACGCCATCGGTGCGCTCGCAGCGAATGCCGAGCGGGCAAGTAAAATGCTCGCGGGCATACGCATGGCCGATGCGCGCCGCATTGCGGTTGCCTTCGATCAGCTTGTCCTTGCCGCGATACTGCTCGCCGATGAGTGTTTCGACGACACCGAGCTCCACATCCATGAGCGCGGCCAGCGCACCGACGTACATGATGTTCTTGAACAGCTTGCGCTGGTTCGGGTCGGCAAATTCCTGAGCGCAAATGGCCGTGAGCGGAATGCCGATGACGTGAATGTCCTCGCGGAACTTGGAGCGCGGCAATTCACGGGTGGAGTCGTAAACCAGATACCCGCCCGGCACCAGTTCTGCGATGTCGCGGTCCCAGGTCTGCGGGTTCAGCGCCACCATCAGGTCGCAGCCACCGCGGCGGCCCAGCCAGCCGTCTTTGGAGACGCGCAGTTCATACCAAGTGGGCATGCCCTGAATGTTCGACGGGAAAATGTTGCGCGGCGAAATGGGGATGCCCATGCGCATGACGGAACGCGCGAACATCTCGTTCGCCGAGGCGGAGCCCGAGCCGTTGACGTTCGCGAACTTGACGACGAAGTCGTTCGTGGCGGTGATGGGTGTCATTCGTGTTTCCTCAGGCGCCGACGGCAGCAGTTGCATGGGCAACGGCAGCAGTGGCCCGAGCACCGCCATCGGCACCCGCATGGGCTACCTGCCAGTCCACTTTCAGCATGTCCCAGGCATTGGTGGGGCAGCGCTCGGAACACAGGCCACAGTGCAGGCAAAGGTTTTCGTCCTTCACCATCACGCGGCCGGTCTTCAGGCCATCCGCCACGTAAAGCGGCTGGTCGGCATTGGGTGCCGGGGCTTTGAGGCGCGTGCGCAGGTCCTCGTCGCTTCCGTCTGCGGTGAAGGTGATGCAGTCCGTGGGGCAGATATCCACGCAGCTGTCGCATTCGATGCAGGTCTTCGGCGTGAACACCGTGGCCATGTCGCAGTTCAGGCAGCGCGAAGCTTCGTTGCAGGCCTTCTTCACATCGAAGCCCAGTTCCAACTCGAGCTTGATGTCCTTCAGCGCCAACTCCAGCGCCTGCGTCGGCATTTTTTCACGGTCGAGATCGGAGATGGCATTGTCGTAGGCCCACTCGTGAATGCCCATCTTCTGGCTGGCCAGCGTGATGCGGTCCGCGGGGCGGTCTGCCACCACATCCTTGCCGCGCAGGAACAAGTCGATGGAGATGGCGGCCGTGTGGCCTTGCGCCACGGCAGTGATGATGTTCTTGGGGCCGAGCGCGGAGTCGCCGCCGAAGAAGACGTCGGGCAGCGAAGACTGCAGCGTTTTTTCGTTCAGCGCGGGCATGCCCCACTGGTCAAATGCCAAGCCGAGGTCGCGTTCGATCCACGGGAAGGTGTTTTCCTGACCGATGGCCACCAGCACTTGGTCGCAGGCCACCGTTTCCATGCGGCCGGTGGGGACGAGCGCCCGCTTGCCGCGAGCATCGCGCTGCACTTCCACATGCTCGAAAGTGACGCCCGTGAGTGCGCCACCGGCGTGTTCGAAAGACACCGGCACCATGCAGTTGCGAATGACGATTCCTTCGTGAAGTGCCTCTTCCTTTTCCCAGGGCGAGGCCTTCATCTCGTCGAAGCCGGAGCGCACGATGACCTGAACGTCTTCGGCCCCGAGACGGCGTGCAGAGCGGCAGCAGTCCATGGCCGTGTTGCCACCGCCCAGTACCACCACGCGCTTGCCAACGCTTTCCACATGACCGAAGGCCAGGCTGGCCAGCCATTCAATGCCGATATGGATATTCGCGCCGGCTTCCG
>JBEGRA010000201.1:0-10048 GCA_041180705.1 Pseudomonadota bacterium
GATGGCATTGCCCTTGCCAGTACCCAACTGCTTGCGGGAGTCTTCATAGCCTTCGCGCAAAGCTTCAATGCGCGCACCCAGCTTGTCGAAGTTCTCGGCGAAGCCCACCAACTTGTCGTACAGCTTGGCACCGGCTTCCGCGATTTCCTCGGCGAACTCCTTGCGCTTCTGCACCGTCCAGAGGCTTTCAACGAGCTTCACTACCACCATGAGGTTGGTGGGCGTGACGAGCATGACGCGACGTGAATAGGCCTCTTCGTACAACGCCGGTTCGCGGGCCAGCGCCTCGAGCAGAGCCGACTCCACCGGCACGAACATGAGCACGAAGTCCACGGTCTTCAGTTCGGGCACGTCGGGGTAGTTGCGGCCCGCCAACCCCTTCACGTGCGCCCGCAAGCTGGCGAGGTGCAGCGTGAAAGCTTCTTCGCGTGCACTTTCCGTAGTGGCGTTGACGTACTCCGTCCAGGCCTTGTTCGAAACCTTGCTGTCGATGATGACCTGGCGGTCTTCGGGCAAGTGCAGCAGGGCGTCGAGGAAGCGCTGTTCCCCTTCTTCGCCCTTCACCGGCACCTGCAGCTGGTATTCCTGCCCCTGACGCAGACCGCTGCGCTCCAGAATGCCCTTGAGGATGGATTCGCCCCAGTTGCCGGTGGCCTTCACGTTCACGGTAAGGGCGCGAGTGAGGTTGCTGGCGTCCTGCGAGACCTGCTGGTTGAGCTGGGTGAGCGACGCGATTTGCTCCGCCAACGAAGCGCGCGCCTTGGTCTCTTCCGTGTGCACCGCGTCCACGCGCAACCGGAACTCGCCGAGCGAGGTGCGGAACGGCGCGATGATGGCCTCCAGCTTTTCCGCATTGGTCGCGGTGAAGCGCGCCGTCTTTTCCTCGAGCAACTGGTTGGCCAGATTCGTGAAGCGCTCTTCCAGCTGCTGCTTCTGTTCCGCTATCCACAACTGCTGCGTGGCCACCGTCTTTTCAGCGGCTTCAAGTTTCGCGACCAGCTCGGTGCGGACCTGGTTGAGCTGCTGTTCGTAGCCGTGCGCGGCCGTGCGGTACTGCTCGCGCTCGCGCGTGGCGTCTGCCAGACGCTTCTCGAACTCCGCCGCACGCTGCCCTTCGCCCTCGAGCCGCGCCGCAAGCCCTGCGCGCAGCCCTTCCGCCACCGTGGCTGCACTGGCCGCCTCGGCGCGGACGGCGTCCAGCAGGCGCCCCAGTTCATCGCGCTGGCGCAGGGTGTCCGCACGTTGCTGTTCCGCCAAAGCCTTCAGTTGCCGCTCCTGCTCCAGCAGCAGGGCCGCAGCCGTCTGACGCCGGGCGGACCACACGGCCGTTCCGAGGATGCCGAGCGCGAGCCCGACCACGGCAGCGATGACGGCGAACAGGAGAGTGGTTTCAGTGACTGGCATGGGGAACCTATGGCGCAACAATGGGCGCCAGTGTGCCGCAGGGAGGGCTCATGCGGCGAGCCTGCTCCCAGGCCGTGGCAAAACTCGCGGCGGGGGCCTCTTCAATCACCAACGGCGCCCCGCTGCGTGGGTGAATCAGTTGCAGTTCCGTGCAGGCCAGCAACATGCGATGGCAGTCGAAAGCGCTGCGCCAGAGTCGGTTATGCGCCCCGACACCGTGGGTGGTATCGCCGACGATGGGGTGCCCCAGGTGCTTCAAGTGCCGGCGAATCTGGTGTGTCCTGCCGGTCTCGGGGCAAGCCTCCACCAAGGCGTAGCGGCTCTCCGGATAGCGGTCGGCCCGCAGCGGGAGCGTCAGCCGCTCCAGCGTGCGGTACCGCGTCAGCGCAGGCTGCGGGTCTTTCGTCTCGTGGGTGAGCGGATGGTCGATGGTGCCCGCCTCCGGCGGCCAGCCGCGCACCACCGCCAGGTAGCGCTTGCCAATGGTGTGGGCGGCAAACTGGCCCGCCACGGCTGCGGCGTCCGCGCTGGAGAGGGCGAACACCAAAACGCCGGACGTCCCTTTGTCGAGCCGGTGTACCGGGTAGACGTGGCGCCCGCCGAGTTGGTCGCGCAGCAACTGCACGGCGAACCACCGCTCCCCGGCATCCAGCCCGGTCCGGTGGACCAGCAAGCCCGAGGGCTTGTGGACCGCCACCAGCGCCTCGTCCTGATAAAGCACGGGCAGATGGGGCGGAACCTCGGCCGCGTCGGAAAGCGGCGCATCCTCGGCGGGTGGATTTTCTTCGGGGGTCACTTGCATAACTGAATAATTATGCACTAAAATTGCATCATTATGCAGTCCGACGCCCGCCGCGACACCTTGAAGCGCCTCCTGCGCGAGACGACCGTCCGCCGTCAGGCGGACCTCGTGCGCCTGCTGCGCAGCGAGGGCTTCGACTGCACGCAGTCCAGCATCAGCCGCGACCTGCGCGAACTGGGCGTGGCCAAGTTCGGCGACCACTACGTCATCGCGAACGAGCCCTCCGCGGCCGCGGCGCAGGATGCGTTTGCGGCACTGGCCGGCTGGGTGCGCGAAATCCTGACCGCCGGCCCTTCGCTGACGGTCATCAAGACGAACCCCGGCAGCGCCCAGAGCGTGGCCGTGGCCATCGACAACGCGAACTGGCCCGAAGTGGTCGGCACGCTCTCCGGCGACGACACCCTGTTCGTCGCCACCGCCGGCGCTGCCGAACAGCAGGCGCTGGTCTCCCGCCTTCGATCCCTCTTCTTCAAGGCCTGACCGGGCCGAGGTTTTCCATGAGTAACGCCAGCGGGGCGTCGTCCCCGATTCTTCTCGCTTTCTCCGGCGGTCTGGACACCAGCTTCTGCGTGCCCTGGCTGAAGGAAACCTATGGCCGCGACATCGTCACGCTCACCGTCGACACCGGCGGTCTTGACGCTGCCGCCATCCAGACGCTGGCGGAACGCTCGAAGGCGCTCGGTGCCATCGCCCACCACATCGTCGACGCCCGTGCCGAGTACTTCGACCGCGTGCTGAAGTTCCTGGTGATGGGCAACATCCGCCGCGGCCATTTGTACCCGCTGTGCGTTGGCGCGGAGCGCGTACTGCAGGCGCAGTTGGTGGCGGAATACGCCAAGAAGCTCGGCACCGGCACCATCGCCCACGGCTGCACTGCCGCCGGCAACGACCAGGTGCGTTTCGAAGTGGCCCTGCGCACGCTGGCCCCGGGCCTTGAAGTGCTCGCGCCCGTGCGCGACCAGGCTTTCAAGCGCCCCGAACAGCTGAAGTTCCTCGAAGAGCGCAAGCTGCCCGTGCCGCCGTTCGGTGCCGCCTATTCCATCAACCGCGGCCTGTGGGGCATCTCCATCGGCGGCAAGGAAACGCTCACCTCGCAGGGCACGCTGCCCGACAGCGCCTGGGTGCTGACGCGCGACGCGTTCACGAACCCGCAACCGCCGCGCAGCATCACCGTCGGCTTCACGCAGGGCGTGCCGAGCTCGCTCGACGGCGAAGCGCTGTCGCCCGTGGCGCTCATCGAAAAGCTGGAAGCCATCGCGGCGCCCTACGGCATCGGTCGCGGCATCCATCTGGGTGACACCGTCATCGGCACCAAGGGCCGCGTGGCGTTCGAAGCCCCCGTGGCGGAAGTGCTGCTGAACGCGCACCGCGAACTGGAAAAGCTGGTGCTGTTGCCGCGGCAGCAGCGCGTGAAGGACCAGGTCGCAGCGCTCTATGGCGATCTCGTGCACGAAGGCCAGCACCTCGACCCGGTGTGCCGCGACATCGAGGCGCTCATGCTTTCCAGCCAGCAGCGCGTGACCGGCACCGTGAAGGTGGGCCTGCGCCCCGGCAACCTGTTCATCGAGGGCTACGACTCGCAGTACTCGCTCATGGCCGCCTCCAAGGGCGTCTACGGCGAAGCGGCCGGCGAATGGACCGCCGCCGACGCCCTCGGCTATTCCAAGATGCTGGCGCTGCCCGGCATGTTCCACACCCGCGCTGGAGGCAGCACGCCATGATGAAGACGGTCGTCGTCGACAAGGTCGGTTCGGTCACGCAGGCCTGCGGCCTCGGGCGCGAGCTGCGCATCTCCACGGACAACATTCCCTGCGACGAAGGCGTCGTGGTGGTGGCCGAGGTGCTGAACAACAAGAGCACCTACAACACGCTCGAACTCACCTCTGGCCGCATGGCGAAGGTGGTGAAGGGCGACGTCGTCGTGGGCGCGCTCGGTCATCGCAAGGCGCTGTTCGGGTATTCGGGCCATCTGCCCACGAACCTGAAGGCCGGCGACATCATCCAGATGTTGAACATCGGCGGCGTGATGGGCGTGTGCACCAGCGCCAACCCGGACCGCGGCAAGCCCTTCGACTGCCGCGTGCTCGGCGTGGTGCTCAGCTTCCCCTACCTCGGCGAGCGCATCGGAGTTCCCGCGCGCGCTGGCTACCAGGCGTTGGACTACAACGCCAGCGTGGACACGCAGGGCGTGCCCGTGGTGGCACTGGCCGGTTCCTGCATGGAAGCCGGCAAGACCGCCGCTGCCTGCGCCATCATCTCGCGCATGCGCCACCGCGGCCTGAACGTGCATGCGTTCAAGGCCACGGGCGTCTCGCTGCGCCGCGACATCATGGCCATGGAAGACGCCGGTGCCCGCAAGACGAGCATCTTCACCGACTTCGGCGTCATCACCACCACGAACAAGACCGGCCCCGCGCTCACGCGCGTCATGCTGACGGAAATGGCGAAAGGCAAGCCCGACGTCATCGTGTTCGAACTCGGTGACGGCTTGCTCGGCGCCTACGGCGTCGAGGCCATCCTGAACGCACCGGATATCCGTGCGGTGCTCACGGGCGTGGTGCTGTCCGCCAACGACCCCGTGGCCGCGTGGGGTGGCGTAAAGCTGCTGCGCGAAAAATTCCAGGTGGAGCCTTGCGCAGTCACGGGCCCGGCCACGGACAACCAGGTTGGCGTGGACATCATCCAGGACCAGCTGAACGTGCCGGCCTTCAATGCCATGACCGCCGGCGCGGCCTTGGCTGATCGCATCATCGATGCGGTGGGCCTGACGGCCATCGCCAATTCGCGCACGCCCGCGGAAGCGGCGGAAGCCTGAAGATGAAGCGCCCTGCTTTCATCCTCGGTGGCACCGGCTACGTGGCCGGCGAGCTGCTGCGTCTGCTGGTGGCCCACCCGCACCTCGAAGTGGCTGGCATCCTTTCGGACAGCCAGCCCGGCGAGCGCGTGGCGAAGGCCTTCCCGCACCTCGCAGCCGCCTTCCCGGAGCTCACCTTCATCGATGAAGCTACGCTGACGCAGCGGCTGTGTGCCGCCGGCGACAGCGCATTGTTCGGTGCAGCACCGCATGGCGTGTCTGCCACGCTCATCGACCGCTTGCTCACTGCCGCCAATGCGGCCGGTGCCAACCCGCGCGTCGTCGACATTTCGGCGGACTATCGCTTCAGCGATGTCGAGGCCTATGCGAAGGTGTACAAGCACGCGCACGCCGCACCTGTTCGTCAGGCGGAGTTCACCTGCGCCGCGCCCGAGCATGTCGCTGAACTGCACACGCCCCATGTGGCGCACCCCGGCTGCTTCGCCACGGCGACGCTGCTGGCCACGGTGCCACTCGTGCAGCTTGGCGTCGCCGAGCCGCAGGTGTTCGTCAGTGGCGTCACGGGCAGCACCGGTGCCGGGCGCTCGCCCACCGCCGGCACGCACCACCCGCAACGCCACAGCGACCTGTACAGCTACAACGCCTTGGGCCACCGGCATGCACCGGAAGTGGAAGGCATTGTGGCCAACCTCACTGGTGTACGCCCTCACCTCGCCTTCGTGCCGCACTCCGGCCCGTTCGCCCGCGGCATTCATCTCACGGCCCAAGCCAAGCTGGCCAAGCCGATGAAGACCGCCGACGTATTGGCCGCCCTGCGCGCGTTCTACGCAGGGCAGCCCTTCGTGCGCGTGCTGGATGAAGCGCCGCGCGTGAAGGACGTAGTCACCAGCAACTACGCGCATGTTTCGGCTGCCGCCGACGGGCAATCCGTCGCGGTCATGGTGGCCATCGACAATCTGACGAAGGGCGCCGCTGGTGGCGCCGTGCAATGGATGAACCGCCTGTGCGGCTACGAGCAGACCGCCGGTCTGCTCACTACCGCCCCGGGTTGGACCTGAGGAGTTTTCCAGAATGAACGCCGCTCACACCGCCGCCTCCAATCTCGCCCATGTCTTCGCGCAGTACCCGTTCGAGGTCGCCAGCGCCAACGACGTTTGGCTGCAGGATGCCGGCGGGCGACGCGTGCTGGACCTCTACGGCGGTCATGCCGTGGCCGCTCTGGGCTATGGGCATCCGCGTTGGTTGGCGGCGCTCGAACAGCAGGCCCGCAGCGTCGTCTTCCAGACGAACGCCGTTCCCATGGAAATTCGCGAGCGCGCGGCACAGCGTCTCGTGCGTTTCTCCGGTTTGTCGCTGGACCAGGTGTTCTTCATCAATTCAGGCGCCGAAGCGAACGAAAACGCCTTGCGCTTGGCGTTCAAGCTCACCGGTCGCAGCGAAGCCGTGGCGCTCGAACAGGGCTGGCACGGTCGTACGGCTGGCGCTGGCGCCATCACCTGGGGCGCTGCCGAGAAGTGGTACGGCTTTCCGCGGACCCCGTTCGATGCGAAATGGGTGTCGCGTACAGACCCCGAGCAGGCTTGCGCCGGCATCACGGAGAAGACGGCGGCTGTCATCGTCGAACCCGTGCAGGGCGTCGGTGGCGCCTACGACATCGGCCTTGAAATGGCCCAAGCGCTGCGTCGCCGTTGCGACGAGACGGGAGCGGTCCTCATCTTCGATGAAGTACAGAGCGGCATGGGCCGCGTCGGTCAGCCTTTCGGCGCCAATCTCTACGGAGTGCAGCCGGATATCCTGACCACCGCCAAGGCACTCGGCGCGGGCTTCCCGGTCTCCGCGCTGATGTATGGCGACCGTGTGCGCCCCGCCGTGAAGTTGGAAGGCCTCGGCACGACTTTCGGCGGCGGGCCCATGGCCTGCGCCATCGTCGAGGCCGTGGTCGACATTCTGGAAACGGAGAACCTGCTGGCCAACGTACGCGAGGTGTCGGACTACGTCCGTGCCACGTGTCAGGTCGGCCCGGTCACCGGCTTCCAGGGTGCCGGCTTCCTGCTCGGTCTGAAAACCACCCGTCCGGCGAAGGAAGTGCAGCAGGCCCTGCTGGCCAGCAACATCCTCACCGGCACCAGCGGCGACCCGAACATTCTGCGTCTGCTGCCCCCGTTCACCTTGCGCCGTGAGCACGTCGATTTGCTCGCCAAGGCGCTGGCGGAGATTCCTGCATGAAACGCTTCCTGGACCTCGCGGATTTCACCCGCGAGGAAGTCACCGACCTGCTGGCCCTGGCCCAGCGCCTGCAAGACCACCCGGAACCGCACGCGCTGGCCGGCAAGATTCTCGGCTTGGTCTTCATGAACCCTTCGCTGCGCACGCTGGCTTCCATGCAGGCGGGCATGCAGCGCCTGGGTGGCACCAGCTTCGTCATCACGCCCGGCCAGGGCACCTGGCAACTGGAAAGCCGTCTCGGCGTACGCATGGACGGCGGGGCTGCCGAGCACATCCGTGAAGGTTTCCCGGTGCTTGCCTCCTACTGCGACGCCATGGGCATTCGCGCCTTCGCCGAAGGCAAGAACCTGGCGGCAGACCTCGCCGAAGAGCAGTTCACGGCCATGGCCGCGCTCATCGACAAGCCGCTCATCAACCTCGAGTCCGCCGTGAATCATCCCTGCCAGGCACTGGCAGACTGGAAGACGCTCGACGACGTGGGCGTGCCGCGTGGTGGCAAGTTCGTGCTGCACTGGGTAACGCATCCGCGTGCCTTGCCGCTCGCCGTGCCGGCCGCCACGCTGCACATGGCCGCGCATCGCGGCATGGAGGTGGTGGTATGCCGTCCTGATGGCTACGCCCTGCCCGAAGAGACCATGGCCAAGGCCCGCGCCGCCGCTGCCGCTTCGGGTGGCAGCGTCACGGAAACCACCGACCGCGCTGCCGCGACTGCCGGCGCCCACGTGGTGTACGCCAAGGAGTGGGGCTGCACTGCCCCCTATGGCGATGCTGCCGCCGACATCGCGCTGCGCCAGCAGCTGGGCGATTGGCAGGTGCGCGAGGCCAGCTTCGCCGCTGCCGCCACCAACGCTCATTTCATGCACTGCCTCCCGGTACGGCGCAATGTCGCCGTGGCGGACGAGGTACTCGATGGTCCGCGCAGCATCGTGCTGCGCGAGGCCCACAACCGACTCGTCGTGCAGATGGCGGTACTCCACCGCCTCCTCGCACGTTGATTCCACCACTCCCGCCCCGAGGAATGCCGACGATGAACTTCCGTGCCGACCAGACCGTTGCCGTCCGAGCCCTGCGCAGTGCTGCGCCGTACATCCGCATGTACAAGGGCAAGGTGTTCGTGGTGAAGGTGGGTGGTGCCCTGTTCGCGGACAAGAGCGCCACACGCGCCTTCCTCGAACAGGTGGCCATCCTTCATCAGGTGGGAATCCGCGTCGTGCTGGTGCACGGCGGTGGCCCGCAGCTGGATGAAATGCAGCGCTCGCTGGGCCTGCAGCCGCAGATGGTGCAGGGCCGGCGTGTTACCGATGGCAAGACCATCGAAGTGACCGTCATGGTGCTCAACGGCTTGCTGAACACGCAGTTGCTGGCCATGTGCAAGGAATTGGAGATCAACGCCGTCGGTTATTCGGGCGTGGATGCCGGCCTGGTCACCGTGCACAAGCGCGCGCCGGTGCAGCAGAAGGACGGCAGCACCGTGGATTATGGCTTCGTCGGCGATGTCGACGCCGTGAACCCGGAGGTGCTGCGCCAGGCACTGGATGCTGGCTTCATGCCGGTGGTGAGCCCGCTCTGCGCGGACGACGCCGGCAACGTGCTGAACGTCAATGCAGACACCGTCGCCGCTGCGATTGGTGCCGCGCTGGGTGCTGAAAAGCTTCTGCTTTGCACGGGTGCGCCGGGCATCCTCGAGAACATCGCGGACCCGCGCTCCATCGTTTCCTACACGGACCTGGAAGGCCTCGCCAAGCTGCAGTCCAGCGGCAGTCTCGCGGATGGCATGCTGCCGAAGGCCTCGGCCATCGAAGCGGCCATCAAGGGTGGTGTCCGTCGCGTACACGTCGTGTCGTTCAAGAACCCGGATGCGCTTCTCGCCGAAGTGTTCACCAATGAAGGCACCGGCACGCTCATCGTCGAAGACATCGATGCGCTGTCGGCGGCCGAGCAGGGCAGCCAGCCGTGAGCCGGCTGTGGGACAAGGGCGCGCCGCTCGACGGCCGCGTACTGGCCTACACCGCGGGTGAAGACCATGCGCTGGACGACCGCCTCGTGGCCTACGACGTGCGCGCCTCCATTGCGCACGCCGACGGCCTGCACGCGGCCGGCCTCTTGTCCCGCACCGATCTCGACACGCTCACCGCCGCTCTGAACGCGGCGGCTGCAGCGCATGCTGCCGGCGAGTGGCGCGTGCAACTGGAACAGGAAGACGGCCAGACCGCGCTCGAAGCGCAGTTGGTCGCCCGTGCCGGTGAGGCCGGTGGTCGCATCCATCTCGGGCGTTCGCGCAACGATCAGGTGCTCTCCGCACTGCGCCTTTACTTGCGCGATGCCGTCGGCCAGGTAGCTGCTGGTGCAGAGCAGGTGGCGCAAGCACTGGACCGTTTGGCTGCGCGCCACCCCGACCTGGCGTTGCCGGGCTACACGCATCTGCAGCAGGCCATGCCGAGCAGCGTCGCGCTGTGGGCTGGTGGCTTCGCTTCGGAAGTGCGTGATGACGCCGCCGGTGTGCAGGCAGTGCTGCGTCGCTTGGGGAAAAGCCCGCTCGGCAGCGCTGCCGGCTATGGTACGCCGGCCCTGCCGCTGGACCGCGAAGCCACTGCACAGCGCTTGGGCTTTGCCGAAGCGCACAGCCCCGTCACGGCCGTGCAGATTTCCCGCGGCAAGGCGGAAGCGCAGTTGCTGTTCGAAATTGCTCTGCTGATGACCGACCTCGGGCGGCTGTCCGCGGACCTCATGCTGTACTACACGCAGGAGTTCGCGTTCGTGAAGCTGCCGGACGCGTTCACCACCGGCAGTTCGATCATGCC
>JBEGRA010000202.1:0-7117 GCA_041180705.1 Pseudomonadota bacterium
TGTCCATGGACGAGGTGACGCAGCAGAACGCCGCGCTCGTCGAAGAAGCGGCCGCCGCCGCCGAGTCGCTCATGGAGCAGGCCGCCCAGCAGGCACGACGCATGGAGCGCTATGCCACCAACGAAACCGAACGCAGTGGCGGGGGGCAGCAGCGCGAGCCCCACAACGGCGGCGGTGTGGCGCGGCCCAGCGGCGTCAGTCGCTTGAACGCACGTCGGCCGGCCGCTTGAGTCAGGAGTTACCCGATGGCCAATAACACTGTAGCCAAACCTCGGCGCTCAGCGAAGCCCCGGCGCACTGCGCGGCGTGTCTGCGTGCTGCCCGAGAATTTGACGATTCGGGGAAGCGGCGAGTTCGTGGTGGCGCTGCGCGAAGCCTGCAATGCCGGCGTGCCGGAACTGGATGGCAGCGCCGTCGCCGAGGCCGATACCGCCGGCATGCAGACTCTCGCCGCCGTTGCTGCCTTGGCCCGCCAAAGCGGTGGCAGCCTGGCCTGGTCGGGGGCTTCATCCGCTTTGGTGGCAACCGCTGCCACCTTGGGTTTGAGCGACTACCTCGGTCTGCCGGCTGTGTCCGCGGGCACCGATCTGGCGCCGGGGTGATGGCTGCCGTGGCCAGTTTCGCCGTGCCCGCTGCCTGTGCCAGTGAAGCGCAGGCCGGCAGCGAAACCGCGCGTTTTCTCGATCTGGCAGCGGCGCAAGTGGAGGTGGCGCTTCGCGAAGGCGAGGCGGACCTCGGTGCGCTTACCGAAGCTTTTGCCACGATCGGGCACGAACTCCAGCGTCTGCGCGCGACGTCGCCAGAGCCGGCGGTGGACAGTTCATGCGCGCGCATGGAAAACCAGTTGGCCGTTGCCGTGGTCGCCTTCCAGTTCTTCGATCGTCTCAGTCAGCGCCTGCAACACGTGCAAGAGGCGTTGCAGCGGATTGCCGGCATCGTGAATGAGGGTGCCGATGCGCCGGGACACGAGGCCTGGGAAAGACTGCGGAGGCATATCCGCGCCAGTTACAGCATGGAGCACGAGCGTCTGATGTTCGATTTGCTGGTGGGCGGCGCTTCTGCGGATGAGGTGCTGTCTGCACTCGCGTCCCTGAAATCCGGCGGCAGTGCCGGCCACGTTGAATTATTTTGAAGGGGACGCCCATGCTTGCAACCACTGCCACTCCCCGCGAACGCGAGTTCGTGTTGCGCGATGAGGAGTTTGCTGCCATCCGCGCTTTGGTTCGGCAGCACACGGGCATCTCTTTGTCGCCGGCGAAGCGTGAATTGGTTTACAGCCGCCTCGTGCGGCGTCTGCGGAAGTTGGGGCTGCCTTCTTTCTCGGCTTATCTGTCTCGTCTCGAGGCGGGCGATCCGGCAGAGTTCGAGGAGTTCACGAATGCACTGACGACCAATCTGACCGCATTTTTTCGCGAGTCCCACCATTTCGATTTTCTTGCCAACACCGTTTTGCCCGCGCTCGTCGAGCGCAATGCAGCGACTCGCCGCATCCGTATCTGGTCTGCCGGTTGTTCCACAGGGGAGGAGCCGTATTCCATCGCGATGACGTTGCTCGAGAACACGGCCAACCTGCGTGGTTGGGATATTCGCGTGCTGGCTACCGACCTCGACTCGAATGTGGTCGCCCATGCAGCCACCGGTGTTTATCGGGAAGAGCGCTTCGAGAAGATGCCGGGCGCGCGGCGCCAGCGCTGGTTCACTGCGCGACCGGATGGCCAGTGGCAGGCGAAGCCTGAATTGCAGGAAATGGTTCGCTTCAAGGGCCTGAACCTGATGCACGACTGGCCCATGCGGGGGCAGTTCGACGTCATTTTCTGCCGCAATGTCGTCATCTATTTCGACAAGGAAACGCAGCGCAATCTGTTCATGCGCATGGCGCGTCTGCAGCGCCCTGGCGACTGGTTGCTCATCGGGCACTCGGAGTCGCTGTTCAAGGTTTCCGACCAGTACCAGTTGGTGGGCAAGACCATCTATCGGCGGGGCCCATGATTTGCCCGTTCGGGAGGACCCCATGACCGGAAACGTGTTGATCCGGGCGTGCGACATGCTGACGCCGCGGGCCGATGAACGGGATCGCCCGCGCCCCACGGCCAGTGCCTCCCTGCTTGCAGGCGGCCAGGCTCGGCCCCTCGATACCACGCCGCCCAAGGCGCTGCCGCAGTTCGGCCATGTAAAACGCTATTGGGACCCGCAGTTGCAGTGCTTCGCCGCGAAGATTCTGCCTGGCGAGTACTACGTCACCCTGCATGGCGAAATGATCGTCACTGTCCTCGGGAGCTGCGTTTCCGCCTGCGTACGCGAGCGTGAGCTTGGCATTGGCGGCATGAACCATTTCATGTTGCCGCTGGATGCCTCGCAAGGGAGAACCGCCTGGGATACGGGCGTGAGCGCTGCCACGCGTTTCGGCAACGTGGCCATGGAGCGGCTCATCAACGACATCCTCAAGTTGGGTGGGCGCCGCGAGCGGCTGGAGTTCAAGCTGGTCGGCGGCGGTCGCGTGCTGGACGCCGTCACCGATGTGGGCGCCCGCAACATCGAATTCGTACGCGATTACGTCCGCACGGAAGGTTTCCGTGTCAGTGGCGAGGACCTCGGCAGCGACCACCCGCGCAAGGTCCACTACTTTCCTGCAGACGGGAAAGTGCGCGTGAAACGTCTGGTGTCGACACGCGACAGCACCATCTACGAACGCGAACGGCATTACCTGCACGAACTGGCCCGCGCTCCCGTGGCTGGCGACGTGGAACTGTTCTGAGGAGAGAGCCATGGCGTCACGCAAGATCCGTGTTCTGGTGGTTGACGATTCCGCTCTCGTGCGGCAGTTGTTGACGGAGTTGCTCAATGCCGATCCGGCCATCGAGGTGGTTGGCACCGCGGCCGATGCCTACCTCGCCCGCGAGAAGATCAAGCAACTCGACCCGGATGTGCTGACGCTGGATGTCGAGATGCCCCGGATGGATGGCATCCAGTTCCTCCGCAACCTCATGCGCCTGCGGCCCATGCCGGTCGTCATGTGCTCTTCGCTCACCGAGCAGGGCGCCGACGTCACTCTCGATGCGCTCGAGTTGGGGGCCGTCGATTTCGTGACGAAGCCCAAAGTCGACCTGGCATACACGCTCGCGGACTATGCGGCAGAGCTGGCCGCCAAGGTGAAGGCCGCGGCGGGGGCGCATGTGCGTGCAGTGGTGGACCGCGAGTTGGCGCCCAAGACTGTGACCGCCGAGTCCAATGGCGGTGTGGCCCGCCTGCGTGCCGACCCAGGTACGGGGGCCCTTGCGGTACCCGTGCGTCACTCGGCGGATGTGGTGTTGCCGCGTCGCGATGCACCGAAGCATTTCCGCACTACCGACCAACTCATTGCCATCGGTGCTTCCACCGGCGGCACGGAGGCGATTCGCGAGGTGCTTTGCCGCTTGCCGGCGGACTCGCCCGCCGTGATTATCACGCAGCATATTCCGAAGGCCTTCAGCGGGCCGTTTGCCGCGCGCATGAACGCGAGTTGCGAGCTCACGGTATTCGAGGCCCGGGACGGACAGCAAGTAGTGCCCGGGCACGTCTACATCGCCCCGGGTGATCAGCATCTGCTGGTGGTTCGTGACGGCGCGCGGTTCCGCATCAGCCTGAACGACGGACCGCCGGTGAATCGCCACAAGCCGGCGGTGGATGTGATGTTCCGCTCGGTGGCACAGAACGTCGGGCCGAACGCCATCGGCGTCATGCTTACGGGCATGGGGCGAGACGGGGCCGAGGGCATGAAAGAGATGCACGACGCCGGGGCGCCTTGCATCGTGCAGGACGAGCGGACGAGCGTGGTGTGGGGCATGCCGGGGGCCGCTTGGGAACTCGGAGCCGCAGACAGCCAGCACCCCCTGGCGGCTATTGCTGGCCGCGTGTCGCAACTCGTGGCGGAGCGCAGCGTGGTCGCCCGCAGCGCCTGACCGTGCCGGTTGGCGGGCAGGCCAGGAACTTCTCATGCCGCCCCTCAAGAACCCGGGTTCCACGCCGATAGCCACGGTGTGCCGCACAGGAGGCGAGCGATGAAGATCATGATTGTCGACGATTCGGTGGCCATGCGGATGATCGTCAAGAAGACGCTCCGGCAGGCGGGATTCGAGGGGCACGAGATTGCCGAGGCGGAAGATGGAGCGAAGGCGCTCAGCGTCATCCGCGCCGCCGCACCGGACCTCGTCCTGTCCGACTGGAACATGCCGAACATGACGGGCATCGAGTTGCTGGAAACCCTGGGTGCCGAGGGCATCAAGGTGAAGTTCGGGTTCGTCACTACGGAAGCCACGCCCGACATGCGCGCGAGAGCGGCGACGGCGGGTGCGCGTTTCCTCATCTCCAAACCTTTCACGCCCGAGTCCTTCCGCGAGGCGCTCGCTGCCCACATCCACTGAGGTGAAGCCATGAGCAGCCTATATCCGGTTCCCGATGTCGCGAAGGTCCGCACGCTTCTCGGCATGCTGTTCGACGGCATGGAAGTGAAGGCAGGCAACAAGGTGGACCCGGCTGCCCGCGGCGCACAGGTGGCGGTCTTCATCAGCGATGAAGGTGAACCCGTGGCGGCCTGTGCCTGCGATTCGGGCTTTGCGGCAGCCGCGGGTAGTGCGCTGTCGATGCTGCCGCCGCTGGCTGCCAAGGATGCCGCCCGTACGGGCGAGCTCACGGAAGTGATGCAGGGCAATCTCAACGAGATCATGAATATCTGCAGTCGCCTCGTGATGTCGGACAGCTCGCCGCATTTGCGGCTCGAGCGGGTTTATCCGGCTGCGGGGGTTCCTGCCGCGGCGAAGGCCTTGTTGGCAGCGCCCACGGCTCGGGCCGACTTCGAGGTGGGGCTGCCGAAGTACGGCCCCGGCCTCGTCTCGGTGGTCAGTCGGTAGCCCGCATGACCACTGCCACGGACAATGCCTTGCGCATGGGGGGGCTGGACGCCGCGGCTTTCGGCTTCGTCCAATCTCTCGCTGCCGAGTTGTCTGGCGGGCGAATCGAATTGCCCTCGTTTCCGGAAGTGGCAGTGCGTGTGCGGCGTGCGTTGGCCGCCGAGGACACCAGCGTCGACCAACTGGTGCGCATCATCGGCAGTGAACCCGCCTTGGCTGCCCGCGTCCTCAAGATGGCGAATTCAGCTGCACTGAATCGCACGGGCAAGCCCGTGACGGACCTGCGCGCGGCCATCACGCGGCTCGGGCAGAACATGGTTCGCAGTGCTGCATTGTCCTTCGCCATGGCGCAGTTGCGTCAGGGGACCGCTTGGGTACCGTTGGAGCCTTGGTTGCGCGAGGTGTGGCAGCGCAGTACGCGCGTGGCGACGCTGGCCTTCGCACTCGCCAGGCACCAAGCGCGCGCGGTGAATGCCGATGAGGCATTTCTGGCCGGGTTGCTGCACGGTATCGGACAGTTATACATCCTTACCCGCGCCTGGCAGCACCCGAAGCTGTTTGCCGATGACCCGGCGCTGCGCGGAATCCTGCGCGATTGGCATGCCAACGTGGCGCGCGCCATTCTGGAGAACTGGGAGTTCCCTCCGGAGATGGTCGAGGCGGTGGGCGCGCAGGAAGAGCTGGAGCGCCGTCACACGGGCGCCGCCGATCTCGGCGATGTCCTGGTGGTGGCGCGTCTCATCGAATCTTTCGCGGAGCACCCGGCGGAGCTGGAGCTGAACCTCGCCGGTGTGCCTGCCTGCGCAGCCCTGGCGCTGGATGCCACCAGTGGTCTGGCGGTCATCCGGGAGGGCGCTGCGGAACTGGAAACGCTACGCGCCGCGCTCCAGTAGCGGCTTGAGGTAGTGGCCCGTGTAGGACTCGGCATGGGCTGCCACCTCCTCCGGCGTGCCTTCCACCAGGATGCGTCCACCGCCCTCGCCACCTTCGGGTCCGAGGTCGATGATCCAGTCCGCCGTCTTGATGACATCGAGGTTGTGCTCGATGACCACCACCGTGTTGCCCTCGTCGCGCAAGCGGTGCAGCACCTTGAGCAACTGGGCAATGTCGTGGAAGTGCAGACCCGTGGTGGGCTCGTCCAGGATGTAGAGCGTTCTACCGGTGGAGCGCTTCGACAGTTCCTTCGACAGCTTCACGCGTTGCGCCTCGCCGCCTGACAGCGTCGTCGCGTTCTGGCCGAGCCGCACGTACGACAGGCCGACATCGAGCAGCGTTTGCAGCTTGCTGGCCACGGCAGGCACGGCGCTGAAGAATTGCGCCGCATCCTCGATGGTCATCTCCAGCACTTCGTGGATGTTCTTGCCCTTGTACCGGACTTCCAGTGTCTCGCGGTTGTAGCGGCGGCCCTGGCAGATGTCGCAAGGCACGTAGACGTCCGGCAGGAAGTGCATTTCCACCTGCAGCACGCCGTCGCCCTGACAGGCCTCGCAGCGTCCGCCCTTCACGTTGAAGCTGAAGCGGCCGGGTTCATAACCGCGAGCACGGGCTTCCGGTACCCCCGAGAACAGTTCACGGATGGGCGTGAACAGGCCCGTGTAGGTGGCGGGGTTGGAACGGGGCGTTCGACCGATGGGTGACTGGTCGATGTCGATGACGCGATCGATGTGTTCCAGCCCCTCGACGCGGTCGCAAGGTGCGGGGTCGGCAGTGCTCTCGTTCAGCTTCACCGACACCTGCCGCAGCAGCGTGTCGTTGACCAGCGTGCTCTTGCCGCTGCCGGAAACTCCCGTGACGCAGGTCATGATGCCGATGGGGAATGAAGTGCTGACGCCCTTCAGGTTGTTGCCGGTGGCGTTGACGACGCGAATCTGCCGCTTGGCATCGCGACGTGAACGACGCTTCGGTACTTCGATGGCCAGGCGCCCGGAGAGGTACTGCCCAGTGAGGGAGTCGGGGTGTGCTGCCACTTCTGCCGGTGTGCCCTCGGCGACGACGCGACCGCCATGCACGCCAGCACCGGGCCCGAGGTCGACCACGTAGTCGCTCTGGCGGATGGCGTCTTCATCGTGCTCCACCATGATGACGGTGTTGCCGAGGTTCTTCAGACGGGTGAGGGTATCAAGCAGGCGCTGGTTGTCGCGCTGATGCAGGCCGATGCTAGGCTCGTCGAGGATGTACATGACCCCGACGAGTCCGCTGCCGACTTGCGACGCGAGCCGAATGCGCTGGGC
>JBEGRA010000203.1:0-3343 GCA_041180705.1 Pseudomonadota bacterium
TGGTGCGGAAATCCAGGTTTTTTCGTTCTACTGCATTTGGCTTGCCGCAAGTTTAGCGTCTACTTCGATTTGTCTCCGTTTAGCTCCGTCCTTTCGAGTCGCCACTTCCGTTCTGATGGCGTTATTCATGCTGCTGGCTATTGCGTTCGATGCAGGAACCGCCGTGTTAATCGACAAACGTCAGTTCCTCGATGGTTGGATCAGGCTCTATCCTTTCTTAACTGCTGGACAGTCCCTGTTGCTTCTTTTCTATCTAGGGGCTGCAAGAAGATTCAAGTAGGCTCAACTTCCTCCCAGTTTTGAGTAGGAGTCTGCCTTAGAGTCGGACCGCGGATGACGTCGGTTCGGGTTTCGTAGCACTGCTAACTAGCGACAGTAGGCCTCTACGTCCTTTTCAGGACTCGTAGTTCCAGGCCCTCGCTCGCCAAAGCTACCAACCGGAGCTGCCCCGCCTCGATTTCGAGAGGCTGTTAGCCATTACGGGGCAAGTCGAGCTGTTGCAGGCTCAAGCCCGCAGGCGAGCGTTTTCCGGGTCGTAGATGGGTTCGCGGCTCACCACCGCACGGCGGCGTTCGCCCAGAATCTCCACCTCCAGCTCGGTGCCTTCCACGGCCAGGTCCGTGCGCACGTAGGCCAGCGCGATGCTCTTGCCGATGCGGTAACCGAAGCCACCGGAAGTGACCAGGCCCACCACGTCGTTGCCCTGCAGCACCATGGACACGGCCGGTGCATCGGCATCGCCCGCATCCACCACGAGCGGCACGAAGCGCTCCTTCGGGCCCGCCGCGAATTCGCGCTGCAGCGCGGCCTGGCCGATGAACCCACCCGGCTTGTCCAGCTTCACGAAGCGGTCGAGCGAAGCCATGAACGGCGTGTACTCGGTGGTCATGTCGCCCTTCCAGCCGCGGTAGCCCTTCTCGAGGCGCAGGCTGTCCATGGCATACAAGCCGAAGTCGGCAATGCCCAGCGGCTCGCCCGCCTGCCAGATGAGGTCGTACACCGAAAGCACATGCTCGGAAGGCACGTGCAGTTCCCAGCCCAGCTCGCCCACGTAGTTCACGCGCATGGCGATGGCCTTCGTGTAGCCGATGGTGATGGTGCGCATCGCCAGCCACGGGAAGGAAGCATTGGTCAGGTCGTGGTCCGTCAGCTTCGCGAGCAGTTCGCGCGACTTCGGGCCCACCACGATCAGCGTGCCGTAGCGCGCCGAAAGGTTGTTGATCTGCACGCTGCCATCCGCCGGCAGATGTTCGCGCAGCCAGTGCTCGTCGTGGCTTTCGCCCGCCGCCGCCGAGATGAGCCAGTAGTGGTTCGGCCCGAACGTGGTGATCGTCATTTCGGTAACGATGCCGCCGCTCGGTGCACAGAAGTAGTTCAGCGCCGTGCGGCCCGCCTTCGGCAGCGAACCGGTGACCATGTGGTCGAGCCAGGTGGCAGCGCCGGGGCCGGTCACTTCGAACTTCGTGAAGCCCGGCAGGTCCAGCACGGCCACGCGGTTTTGCACGGCGTCGATTTCACGCTGGATGGACTTGTGCCAGGAAGGACGGCGGAAGCTGTGCAGCGGGCCGCTGGCGAGGTCGTCGCCCTGCGGGAAGAACACCGCACGTTCCCAGCCACCGCGAGCACCGAAGTGCGCGCCCTTCGCCTGCAGGCGCAGATACGCCGGCGAGGTCTTGGCGGGGCGGCCGGCCGGACGCTCTTCCGCCGGGTAACCGACGCCGTACTCGTTCTGGTACGTCTCGATGGCCTTGGCGGTGGTGAACTTGACGTTCGCGTGCTCGAGGTAGCGGCGCGAGTCCAGCGGCCACACGTCCCACTCGGGGTGGCCGTTGGCTACCCATTCGGCAATGATCTTGCCCGCACCACCGGCCTGCGCAATGCCGAAGGTGAACGCGGTGCAGTGGTAGAAGCCGGGCAGGCCCGGCGCCGGGCCGATGAGCGGGTTGCCATCGGGCGCGTACGGGATGGGGCCGTTGATGACGCGCTTGATGCCGACGCTGCCGAGCTGCGGCACGCGCAGGCACGCGTCTTCGATGTACTTCTCGAGGCGGTCCGTGTCGTCGTCGAACAGCTGGTGGGCGAACTGGTCGGGAATGCCATCCTGCCAGTGCACGCGGGCGTCCCACTCGTAGGGGCCCAGGATGAAGCCGTGACGCTCCTGACGCAGGTAGTAGCTGACGTCCGGGTCGCGCACGAGCGGCAGACGCGCGTCGCCGCGGGCCAGCAGTTCGGGCACGTCTTCAGTGACCAGATACTGGTGCGACATGGTGACGATGGGCAGGAACGCGCCGACCATGGCCGCCACTTCACCGCCGCGATAGCCACCGGCGTTGATGACTTTTTCTGCGGTGATGACGCCCTGGTTCGTTTCGATGCGCCATTCGCCCGAAGGCGTCCGCGTGATGGCCGTGACGCGCGTGTTGCGGTGAATCTGCGCGCCGCCATCGCGCGCGCCCTTGGCGAGCGCCTGCGTCAGCTGCGAGGGGTCGATGTCGCCGTCGTACGGGTCATAGAGGCCGCCGAGGATGTCGTGCGTTTCCAGGAACGGATGACGCTCGCGGATTTCGCTGGGGCTGAGCATCTGGAAATCGATGCCCTGCGCATGGCCCTGCGACACCACGTGGCGGAACTCGTCCATGCGGTCGCGCGTGTGCGCGAGACGGATGCTGCCCGTGATGTGGTAGTTGATGTCGTAGCCCACCTTCTCGCTGAGCGTGGAGTACAGCTTGGTGCTGTGACGCTGCAGCTTGATGATGTTCCACGAGGTGGAGAAGTTCGGGCAGTTGCCGGCCGCGTGCCAAGTGGAGCCGGCCGTCAGTTCGTCACGCTCCAGCAACACGGCGTCGGTGACGCCCAGCTGCGTGAGATGGTAGAGGGCGCTGCAGCCCACCGAGCCACCGCCGATGATGACGACCTGTGCATGCGATTTCATGATTGTTCTCAGCTCTTGATGCGTTCGTTCTTCGGGTCGTAGAAGGGCTGCAGCTGCACGCGGGCGGCGTAGCGCTTGCACGCCACCTCCACTTCCCAGGTGCCGCCATTCAGCCATTCCGCGGTGACGCCTTCAGGGCAGCGCACGTAACCCATGCCGATGGACTTCGCGAGGCGATGGCCCCAGGCACCACTGCTCGTGGAACCGACGATGACGCCGTCCCGGCAGATGGGCTCTTCGTGGTACAGCAGCGGCGCCGTGGCGGAATCGTCTTCCAGCATCACGTACACCATGCGCTTCTGCAGCGGGCCCTTCGCCTTCTGCGCCAGCAGGGCTTCGCGGCCGATGAAGCCGCCCGGCTTGTCCCAGGCCACCGTGAAGGCCATGCCGGCTTCGAGCGGCGTGTCTTCT
>JBEGRA010000204.1:0-8435 GCA_041180705.1 Pseudomonadota bacterium
ATATTCGCGGTCAACGGCGTGTGCGCCCGGCAGCAACTGGCCAGGCGGCTTCTTGCGCAATACGTAATGGCGACCATCCACGGTGATGGAATAGGTGGGGTTGCTCTGGCCGCCGCGGAACTGGCGCAATTCCAACGTGTTGGCGCCGGCAAACTCGGGGACGTGCACGCGTAACCACTGCAGCAATGCGGCGGTGTCCAGTTCGAAACCGGCACGAACCGGCGTGGTGCTTTGCTCGATGCTCATGCGCTCGCTCCTGCAAAAGACTCCCTGATGTGGGAGGGAGCTTGCTCCCGACTCTTCCTGTAGGAGGGAGCTTGCTCCCGACCCCAAGAGTCGCGAGCAAGCTCGCTCCTACAAGGATCCCCAAGAGTCGCGAGCAAGCTCGCTCCTACAGCGAACTGACCGAATGCCCGCCATCAACGCTCAGCACGGCGCCGGTCATGAACCGCGAGGCATCGCTGGCCAGCAGCAGCAAGGCGCCATCGAGGTCCGCGGGCTCGCCCAGCCTGCGCTGCGGCACACGCTTCACCAGCGCCGTGCCGGCGGGCGTCGCAAAGAAGTCGCGGTTCAGGTCGGACAAAAAGTAACCCGGTGCGATGGCGTTCACGCGGATGCCGTGGCGCGCCCACTCCAGCGCCAACTCGCGCGTCAACTGGATGAGACCCGCCTTGCTGGCCGCATAGGGCGCCACGGTGGCTGCCTGCCGCAGGCCCAGCACCGAGGCGATATTGATGATGGAACCGGTGCGCTCAGCGGCGATGAGCCGCTTGGCGGCTTCCTGGGCGACCAGAAACGCGCCCTTCAGGTTGGTGTCGACCACGCGGTCCCAGTCCGCTTCCGTCTGGTCCAGCGCGAGTGCAGCATGGCTGGTGCCTGCGTTGTTCACCACGATGTCGGGCACGCCGAACTCGACGGGAATGGCGGCGAAGGCGGCTGCAACGCTGTCCGCGCTCGTCACATCCAAGGGCACCGTGGCGACGGCGGCACCGTTGGCAGACAGCTCTGCAGCCAACGCCGCGAGCAGCTCGGTACGCCGGGCCGCCAGCACCACGCGTGCACCGGCGGCAGCCAGCACGCGCGCGAAGTGCGCTCCGAACGTGCCGGAGGCGCCGGTGACGAGGGCGCAATGACCGGAGAGGTCAGCGCGCAATTCGCTCGGCGCCAAAGGACTCATGGCGTCAGGGGATGGCGTCGAAGCCCGGCACCAGGGTGGGCGTGGGCGTGCTCGCGCTGACGGACGAATTGCCCAACTGCTTGGCCGCGTTGTTGCCCCAGCTGTAGAGCTGGCCATCCGCACGCAGGGCCACCGAATAGGCATTGCCACCCGCTGCCACCGCCGTAACGGTAGTAGTGCCCGTGGCAGGCGTGAACACCGTACGCGCGGTGGTGCTGCCATCGCCCACTTCGCCCGAAGCGTTGGCGCCCGTGCCCTGCACGGTACCGTCGGACATGGCGAGCAGCGTGTGCACATCGGAAGCCGAAGCACTCACCACGTCGAGCATGATGCCAGCGGGCGTGGAGATGTCAGCGGTAGTGGCGGTGCCGCGACCGAACTGGCCCGCGCTGTTCTCGCCCCAGGCGTAGACCATGCGACGCGAGGTGAAGGCAAACGATGCATCGGCACCGGCCGAAATGGCCACTGCACCGCGCAGACCAGTGTCCACCGGCAGGCGCCGAACGACGAGCGTGCCGTCACCGACTTGGCCCGCGGAATTGCCACCCCAGGCCCAGACGCTGCCGTCCGCTTTCAGCGCCAGCGAATGGGTGTTGCCAGCGGCCACACGGGCCACGCCGCTGATACCAGCGACGTTCACCGGCGAAAGCTGCTGCGTACGGCTGGCCACACCGAGTTGGCCCGCATCATCGAGACCGAAGGCACACACGGAGCCGTCGTCGAGCACCACGAGCGAATGGTCGCGGCCCGCGGCAATCGCCACGGCCGGACGCGGCAGCGTCACCTTCGTGGGCGTGGCGTGCGAGGCGCTGTCCCCCAGGCCCAACTGACCGTAGGTGTTGCGGCCCAAGGCATAGACATCGCCGTTCTGCAGACGCACCAAAACGTGGTGACCACCCACCGCCAGTTCAGCGGCCACGGCACCCGTCGGCAGAGTCACCTTGGTGGGCGTGTCGGTAACAGCGGTGCCGGTGGTGCCGTCGCCGCGCTGGCCTTCGCCGTTGTAACCCCAGGACCACACCGTGCCGTCGCTCTTGCGCGCGACGGTGAAGGATTCGGCAGGGAGCGTCGTGCGGGCGGTGTCCGCCTGCGCCACGGCCGCCGGGATGCCCACGACGGTACGGGCCGCTACCGTGAGCGTGGCGGCACTGCTCGTGGCACTGCCAAGGGCATTCGTGACCGAAACGCTGAACGTTGCACCGCTGTCCGCGACCGTAGCGGCCGCGATGCTGTAGCGCTTCGCAGTGGCACCAGCGATATCCACGCCGTTGCGCTTCCACTGGTAGGCAAGATTACCGCCCGTGGCCGAAACGCCGAACAACACGGCATCGCCTTCCGCGGCCACCTGGGCCACGGGCTGCGTGACCACGGCCGGCACACTGGCCACCGTGAGCAGCACCGGCGTGCTGATGAGAATACCAGCGCCGTTGGACACCGCCACCGAGTAATAGGCGCCGTCGTCCGCCGCGACCGTGGCGGCCGTGGTGTAAGTGGCGCTGGTGGCGCCACTGATGACGACATCGTCCTTCAGCCACTGGTAACTGAGCGTATTGCCCGTGGCGGTGACAGTGAAGGACGCCGTGGCACCGACATTCACGGAAGCAGCAGCAGGCTGCCCCGTGATGGCCGGCGGGCCTTGCACGGTGAGCGTGGCCTCGCTGCTGGTGACGCTGCCCGAAGCATTCGAGATGGTGACCGAGAACTTGGCACCGTTGTCCGCGGCCGTCAGGGCCGGGGTGGAATACGACGGCTCCGTCGCGCCGGCGATGGCCACGCCGTTGCGCTTCCACTGGAAGGTCAGCGGCGCAGCGCCTTCGGCCCCCAGCGAGAAGATGGCCTTCTGCGTCTCAAAGGCGGTGACATCCTTCGGCTGCTGCGTGATCTTCGGGGCACCGTAGGAGCCGCCCATGCAACCAGCCAGCAAGGTAGCGGCCACCACGACGCCGGCACCGAACACGCGGGCGGAACGGGCACAGAACCGGGCAAACGTCCCGGCATTCAGGGAGAGGGTCATCGGCTTCCTTTCAGGCAACAGGGGCCCGGCAACGGCGGGCGCCCCGGTACCACTTGAGCGGTCTCCGGAAAGCCCGGAGCCCCGTGAGGATAACAAATCGACACCGGGACCGGGTCAGGCAACGGCGGCCCAGCCCTGCCAGGCTTCCTGCAGCAGGCCCGCGCCCAACCAGCCCAGCAGCAGCCCGCAGGCCAGATACATGGACACCCGCCAACCCATGCCGGCGCGGCGGCGGAAGGCGTCGACGAACCACGCGGAGATGAAGGCGGAAGCGACGCTGCTCGCCATGAACCCCGCGAAGAACACGGCGTAATCGGTCATGGTCGGAGCCGTAACGCCCAGTACCCCAAGCGCCGCACCCATGGCACTCCAGTACGCCAGGTTCTGCGGGTTCGTCACGGACAACACGACGCCAGCCCCAAGAGCACCGCGCGTCACGGCACGCGGGTCCGCCGCCGGCGGGGGCTGCTCGCGCCGTGCTTCATGGGCATCTTTCAGCGACAGCCAACCCAGCCAGCAGAGGTAAATGCCGCTAGCAAGCGTGACAGGCAAACGGATGGCCGGTGCCTGCAGCAGCAAACCCACGCCCGCCAGCCCCAGTAGCGCCCAGGAAGCGTCGCCGACCAGCGAGCCGAACTGCACCGCCAACGCGGCCTGATAGCCCTCGTGCAAGCCGCGACGCAGGGTTTCCGCGAAAACGGCACCCGGCGTCAGGTTGAATACCAGCCCGAGCCCGAAAGCGCCCGCAAACAGCCACAGCCACGGCGTTACACTAACCACACCCCTTCCCCCCGAGTTTCCCTGCACCCATGCCAGCCCTGCTTCGCCCGCGCATTGTCGCCGTTTTCTGCCTGCTTCTGTCCGCCCTTTGCCTTGCGCCTGTGGGCGCAGTGGCCAGTGCCCTCATTCCTCCGCCCCCGGCCATCGCGGCCAAGGGCTACATCGTCATGGACCCGAACAGCGGCGTCGTGGTCGCCGCCGTGAACGACACGCAGCGTCTGGAACCCGCCAGCCTCACCAAGCTGATGACGGCTTACGTGGTGTTCGACGCCCTGCGCGCCGGCAAACTGAAGCTGAACCAGATGCTGACCATCTCGCCGGCCGCCTGGAAGCAGGAAGGTTCGCGCATGTTCGTCGAACCCGGCATGCAGGTACGCGTCGAAGACCTCGTGAAGGGCATGGTCATCCAGAGCGGCAACGACGCAGCCGTGGCGCTAGCGGAAGCCGTGGCCGGGAGCGAGCAGAGTTTCGCGGAACTCATGAACCTGCACGCGCAGCGGCTGGGCATGAAGGCCTCGCACTGGGAGAACGCCACGGGCCTGCCCAGCGCGCAGCACTACACCACCGCACATGACCTCGCCACGTTGGCCAGCGCCGTCATCCGCGAATTCCCGCAGCACTACCGCTACTACTCCATGCGCGAATTCACCTTCAACGGCATCACCCAACAGAATCGCAATGGTTTGCTGGGCCGCGACGCCAGCGTGGACGGCATCAAGACCGGGCACACCGACAGCGCCGGCTACTGCCTCGCCACCTCCGCGCAGCGGCAGGGCATGCGCCTCGTCACCGTCGTGCTCGGCACCGAAAGCCCGCGCGCTCGCGAAGACGCCAGCGAAGCGCTGTTGAACTGGGGCTTCTCGTTCTTCGAATCGCGCAAGGTCTACGCCGCAGGTCAGGCCGTACGCACGGCGGAAGTCTTCAAGTCCGGCGAGCAAGTGGGCTTCGGCGTGCGTCGCGACTTGTGGGTCACCGTTCCCCGTGGCGACTACGCGCGCGTGAAAGTCACCGTAGCACTGCAACCGCGTCTCATCGCGCCGCTCAGCGCCACGCAAGCCGTGGGGCGCATCACCGCCACGCTCGACGGCCAACCGGTCGGCCAAGCCACGTTGCACGCCGTTCGCCCAGTGCCCGCGGGCAACTTCCTGCGTCGCGGCTGGGACAGCCTGCGTCTGCTCTGGAACTGAAGCGGAAGGTACGCCCATGGCCATTACCGCACCGCATGCCACTTGCTGGCTGGATGGCGCCTTCCAGCCACTGGCGAATGCCCGTATCTCGCCGCTAGACCGCGGGTTCCTCTTCGGTGATGCGGTGTACGAAGTGCTGCCGTGCTACGCCGGGCGCCCGTTCCTCTTTCACCCGCACATGGCTCGGCTGGAACGGAGCCTCCACGAAATCGGCCTGGCACCGCCGCTCGACCGTGCGGGGTGGGCGCAGGTGCTGCGTGGCCTCGTGGCCCACAACGACGTGCGCGACGCCACCTTGTACCTGCAGGTGTCGCGCGGGGCCGAATGGGGCCGCAACCATGCGCCGCCCTCGGCGCCGAAAGCCACCGTGTTCGCCTATGCCACGCCACTGCCCCCGCTCGACCCGAAAGCGCTGAGCGAGGGCGTGGCCGTGGTCACGTTGCCCGACGAACGCTGGGGACGCTGCGATATCAAGAGCACTGCGTTGCTCGCGAACGTGCTGGCCAAAGGGCAGGCACAAACGGCAGGCGCATTCGAAGCCGTGCTGGTGGCAGACGGCTGGCTGCGGGAAGGCAGCAGCACCACGGTAATGCTCGTTCGCGAAGGGCGCCTCATCGCCCCGCCGGACAGCCCGCGCGTGTTGCCGGGCACCACTCGCGATTTCCTGTTCACCTTGGCCCAGGGCGCCGGCATTCCGGTTGAACGCCGCGAGATTCGCGCTACGGAACTGCATGAAGCCGACGAAGTGCTGCTGGGGTTTGCCACCCGCGGTTCGCTGCCGGTCACGCAGGTGGATGGCCGGGCTGTCGGGCGCGATTTGGCGGCCGGGCGCCCAGGGCCGGTGTGGCAGCGCTTGAATGCCGCCTTCCAGGCCCGCATCAAGGGATGGGCAGACGTCCCGTTCGACGCCGCCCCCGCTTCTCCCGAGGACACCTGACCCATGGACCGCATGCCTGTACCCACGCTCGACACCACCCTCCTGCAGTTCCCCTGCGAGGTGGACGTGAAGGTAATGGGGCTAGCCGATGAAGTGTTTCCCGCCGTGACCAAGGCGGCCGTGGAAAAGCACGTGGGCGAACTGCCGGCCCACAAGGTGCGCGTGCGCCCCAGCAGCGGCGGCAAGTACGTGGCCATCACCTACGTGGTGGACGTGGTGAGCCACGACCAACTCCACGCGGTCTACAACGAACTCCACGCCACCGGCGTAGTGTTGTTCAAACTGTAGGGGCAGCGTCCCCGGCAACAGTAACGGCGGCCGCCGTATCGCCGGCCGCCTCGAAGTCACCTTCGCGCAGTTCGGTATACGCACCCGGCAAGCGCAGTTCGCGCCACAAGTGAGGCAGCAAGCCTGCCGCTACTGCACGCACATCCGTTGGTGCCGAGGGTGCCAACGCAGTCAGTTCAGTCACCGCCATACCCGCGTAGCCGCAAGGATTGATGCGCTGGTAGGGCGCGAGGTCCATGCGCACGTTCAAGGCGAGGCCGTGGTAGCTGCAGCCGCGACGAATGCGCAGGCCCAAGGCGGCGAGTTTGGCTTCCCCCACGTAAACCCCCGGCGCATCGCGCCGCGACACCGCCACGATGCCGAAGTCGGCGGCATACGCAATGATGGCTTGCTCGATGGCGGTGACGAGATCGCGTACTCCCAGCCCCAGCCGACGCAAATCCAGCAATGGGTAAACCACCAGTTGGCCCGGGCCGTGGTAGGTGACTTGCCCACCGCGATCGATACCCACCACGGGGATGTCGCCCGCGGCGAGCACATGCTCTGCCTTGCCGGCCATGCCTTGGGTGAAGGTTGGAGGGTGCTCGAGGCACCAGAGCTGATCCGGCGTTTCCGGCGTACGCGTTTCGGTAAAGGCCTGCATGCGCCGCCAGGCGGGTTCGTACGGCACCCGCCCCCACCACACGGCGGTGGGCAGCGCTTCAGTCATTGCCGGCCGGCAGCCCGCAGTTGTTCTGCTCCAGCACGCGGTCCGCGCGGTAACTGGAGCGCACCAGCGGGCCGGCTACCACTTCACGGAAACCGAGCGCGAGGCCTTGTTCGCGATAAGCGGCGAACTCCGCGGGCGACACGTAGCGCCGCACTTCGAGGTGGTTCACCGTGGGGCGCAGGTACTGGCCGAGCGTAAGGATATCGACGCCGGCCGCCCGGCAGTCCTGCATGGCTTCCAGCACTTCTTCGTCGGTTTCACCCAGACCCAGCATCAGGCTGGTCTTGGTGAGCACGCTGGCGCGGTGCTGCTTGGCATGCGCCAATACCGCCAGCGTGCGCTCGTAACCGGCACGCGGGTCACGGACCGGGTGCGTCAACCGACGCACCGTTTCCACGTTTTGCGCGAACACTTCGAGGCCCGAGTCGACAACCACTTCGACATCCGACATCACGCCCTGGAAGTCGGGCGTAAGCGCCTCCACAGCCGTGCCGGGGCGCAAGCGCTTGATGGCCCGCACGGTATCCGCGAAATGCAGCGCACCGCCATCGGGCAGGTCATCGCGGTTCACGCTCGTGAGCACCACGTACTTCAGGTCCATCAGTTCGACGGTGCGTGCGGTGTTTTCGGGTTCTTCGCTGTCCAGCCAACCGCGGGGGTTGCCGGTATCCACGCTGCAGAAGCGACAGGCGCGCGTACACACCGCGCCCATGAGCATGATGGTGGCGGTGCCGTGGTTCCAGCATTCGCCGATGTTCGGGCACTTCGCTTCTTCGCACACCGTGGCCAGGCGATGTTCGCGCACGGTGGCACGCACTTCGTCGAAGCGCTCGCCGGCAGGCAACTTGGCGCGCAGCCACTGAGGCTTCAGGCCCACGGGCGTGGGCGTGGCTTCGCCCTGTACCTTGATGCCGTCGCGGATGGCGGTGAAGCCTTGCGAGGTCTGGTACTTCTCGCCGCTGCGAACGCCGGCGGTGGCTATCGGTATTCCCTTGAATTCGGCCATGGCGGCTACGGCAACGCTTTGCTGGAAAGACAGACGTGCATTCTACCGCCCCAGTTCGGCGTCGAGCGCCGCCAACCGCTCGGGCGTCCCCACGTCCGTCCAACGCCCAGCCCAGTGGCTGCCGGCCAGTTGCCCGGCCGCGATGGCGGCATCCAGCAGCGGCTTCAGCGGCCGCTTGCCCGCGGGCAACCCCGCGAAGAACGCCGGGTGGTAGGTGGCAAGCCCGGAAAAGGTGTAGGTCTGGCCGCCGGAATCACGAGGCAAAACCGCACGACGTGATCCGGCTGCCGCGGTAGAGCCAAGGTCTGCCGCCTCAGGCACACCCAAGGTGAAATCG
>JBEGRA010000205.1:0-8498 GCA_041180705.1 Pseudomonadota bacterium
GCAGCTTTTCGAGCTGCAGGTAAGGCTTCACTGCGCCGCTGTCGTAGGCGTAACGCTCGGCACGCACCTTCTCGGCGTAGTAGCGGTAGTCCCACGGCGCGATGGTGATCTTCGCGCCGCCAGCAGCTGCTTCCGCATCTGCCAGCTTCTGCATGTCCGCCACTTCTTCATGCACGCGAGCCACGGCGGGCTTCCACACGGCTTCCATCAGTTCCACGGCGCGCTCGGGCGTCTTCGCCATGGCGTTTTCCAGACGCCAGTGCGCGTGCGTGGCATAGCCCAGCAACTGCGCGCGTTCGAAGCGCAATTGCAAGATGCGCGTGATGAGCGCGTTGTTGTCGTTGGCATCGCCGTGGTCGCCGCGGTCGATGAACTCGCGCCACACTTTCTCGCGCAGATCGCGGCGGGTGGAGCTTTCCAGGAACGGTTCGACGCTGGACCGGGTGTTCGCGATGGCCCACTGGCCCGGCTTGCCTGCTTCTGCGGCGGCGCTGGCGTAGGCCTTCACCAGCGAAGGCGGCAGGCCCGCGAGGTCCGCTTCGTTCGTCAAAAAAGTCACGCGGGCTTCATCACCCAGCAGATGCTGGCTGAATTGCGTGTAGAGCCCGGCGAGCTCCTGATTGATGGCGCCGAGGCGCTGCTTTTTGGCGGCATCCAGCTTCGCGCCGGTACGGGCGAAATTGGTGTAAGTGCGCCACGTCAGGCGCTGTTGCTCCGGCGTCAGGCCACTCGTGGTGCGCGTGTTGTACACGGCCTCGATGCGCGCAAACAGCGCGCTGTTCTGCGTGATGGCATCGCCGTGGGCCGCCATCTTCGGCGCCACTGCGGTTTCCACAGCCTGCACTTCGGGCGTGCTCATGGTGTCGGTGTAGATGGAGAAAATGGTGGCGGTGCGCTCGAGCGCGCGGCCCGAACGCTCCATGGCGGCGATGGTGTTGTCGAAGGTGGGCGCCGCCGGGTTGTTGGCGATGGCGTCCACTTCACGCAGCTCTTCCGCCATGCCGTATTCGAGGGCGGCCTGGAAGTCCGCAACCTTCACCTGGTCGAAGGGCGGCAGACCACCGTGGGCACCGGGCCAAGATGCCACGAGCGGGCTGGTGGCGGGCGAGGTGGGCGCCGTGAGGGTCGTCTTCGCAGTGGCTTCAGTGGCCGCCGCGGCGGCCAGGGCAGTGTGGGACATGGGCAGTACCAAGGTGATGGCAGCCGCCAGCGCAGCAGCGCGGCGGACGGGAAGATTCAGGCAGGTCATGGGACCCCTCCGGATGGATGAGGCACCGAGGATAACGCGGCGGCGAACGCCGCGCGCGAGGAAGCTCCGAACAGGGCCCAACGCCTCTTCGTAAAGACGAACTAGCGTCCGACCCAGTCCGGGTCAGGCAGGTGAGTGAACGCCAGTCGCAAGCTTTCGCCCCAGCTGCTGCGGATGCCGCGGAAGTACTCGTTGTCGTCGCTGATGCTCATGTGACGCGCCACGTTGAAGGCATCGCGCTTCACGATCACTAGATCGAGCGGCAAGCCCACCGAAAGGTTCGAGCGGATGGTGCTGTCCATGGACACCAACGCGCACTTGATGGCTTCGTTGATGCTGGACGAACGGCGGATGACGCGGTCGAGGATGGGGCGGCCGTACTTGGACTCGCCGATCTGGAAATACGTGGTGTCCGGTGTCGCTTCGATGAAGTTGCCGGCCGCGTAGATGGAGAACAGGCGCGGCGTTTCGCCTTGAATCTGGCCGCCCATCAGGAGGGCGGCGTTGAACTCGATGCCGAACTCGTGGAATGCATTGGCGTCGCGGTCGTGCACGGCACGCACGGCATCGCCGACGCGTTGCGCCGCTTCGAACATGGTGCGCGCGTTCGCCAGGCTAGGCGGGCCGGAAGGGTCCGCGATGGCTTCCTGCAGATGCGTGATGACAGCCTGCGACACGGCGAGGTTGCCCGCGGTCTGCAGCACGATGACGCGGTCCCCGGGCCGCTCGAACACCGTGACCTTGCGGAAAGTGTTGATCTGATCGACGCCGGCGTTCGTTCGCGAGTCGGAGAGGAATACCAGCCCGGTATCGAGCAAGGTGGCTACACAGTAAGTCATGGTGTCATTCTACCGAAGAGTCGCGAGCAAGCTCGCTCCTACAGGGTTCATTTATTGCTGTTGCTGCTGGGCTTGCTCCGCCGCGCTGGTGGGGCGGTCGCCCACCAGCACGCGCACGCTCAGTTCCTCGCTGCCGCCGCCACGACGGACGCCGCGTACCGGGGCGGCGTCGAGGTAGTCGCGGCCCACGGCCAAGCGCACATGGTGCGTGCCCGCCGGCATGCCGTGGGTCACGTCCAAGCCCAGCCAATAACCGGTGGGGTTGGGGTCCATGGCATCGGGCGGCATCCAGACATCCACCCAGGCATGGCTGGCCAAGTCGCCGGCATCGCCGGTGAAGAAATAGCCGCTGACATAGCGCGCCGCCAAGCCGCTGGCGCGGCAGCAGGCCAGGAACAGGTGGGCGTGGTCCTGGCAAACGCCTTCGCCGCGGGCGAGCGCGGCTGCTGCCGGCAGATCGACCGTCGTGGCGCCCGGCGTGTAGCGAATGGTTTCCCGTACGAGCGTCGCGAGGTCCTGAAAGCGCTGCAGTCGCACCGTGGGCGCCATCGCGGGCTCTGCGCCACCGGCGGCTGCATTGGCGGCCAGGGCGGCCGGGTGGGCCAGCGCGTGGTCGGCAAAGGCCTCTGCCAGCAGCGCCCGTTCCGCGAGCGCGCTCACGGCAGCATCGGCTCCCGTCAGGGGCGTCGGGGAAAGATAGACCAGCGGCGACAGACCGCCGGCATCGGCAACACGGCCCGCCGCTCCTTCGGCATCGGTTTCGACAATGCCGTCCACGGTCAGTCGCAGTTCAGCATGCGGCTCATCCACAGTGAGCAGATGGCTGACATTGCCGAAGGCATCCACTTGTTCGGTGCGGCGGCCCGGCGTGGCCAGCTTCCACTCCAGCGTGCGCTGGCGGGTTTCGCGGCGTGGCGTCAGGCGCAGTTGCTGTACGGTGTGCTCCACCTTGCGTTCGTAGCGGTAGAGCGTTTCGTGGTGAATATGCAGGCGCATCAGGCAGCCTCCACGCCGGTGGACATGGGGACCAGGAAGTCCTGCGCGATGCGCGAACCCAGGTCTTCCAGCCGGCGCGTGAGCGCCGTGAAGAACGGCGCGCCGAGTTGCGGGGCCCAGTCGGCATAGCGCGCGTAGTGGAACTGTGCGTGCAGTTCGCCGGCGCGGCGGAGTGTTTCGTTGCCCGCTCCAGCGTTGGCGCCAGGGCCACTGCTGCGTCCATTGCGCGCGATGGCTTGCAGGTAGTCGTTCACCTGGTTCAGCGAGCGGTGTACCGAACGCGGCATGGTGTCCTGAAGTAGAAGCAGTTCGGTCACGCGGTCGCGCGAGACGGCCTCGCGGTACAGGCGCCGGTAAGGCTCGAAGGCCGAGAGCGAGCGCAGCACCACGGCCCAGTCGGCCGTATTCGTTTCGTCGCTCCAGCGCGCGCCGAGCAGGCGCACGGTACCGTCGGCCCGTTCCAGATAACTGCCCAGCCGCAGGAACGCATGCGCTTCATCGCGCAGCATGGTGGCCGTGATGACGCCGTGCACCAGGTGCGCGCGGTCCTTCACGAATTCCAGGAAGGCACTGCCTTCGCGCATGGGCGCTTCCGGCGAAGTGCCGCTGGTCAACGTGCGTGCCTCCAGCCATGCAGCATTCAGCGCTTCCCAGGTTTCGGCGGTGATGGTGCCGCGCACAGCGCGCGCGTTTTCGCGAGCAGCTTGCAGGCAGGACACGAGGCTGCCGGGGTGTTCGCGGTCGAAAGCCAGGAAGTGGAACACCGCGTCCGGGCGAACTTCGCCATGAACTTGATGGTAAGCGGCGGACTGCGACAGCGAGTCCAGCGTTGCCTGCCAGTTGGTCACCAGCGTGGCGGCACTGCGCGGCAGCAGGCTCTGGCGATGGTGCGCGTCCAGCAGGCGCGCCAGATGTTCGGCGCGCTCCAGGTAGCGGCCCATCCAGAACAGGTGGTCGGCGGTGCGGCTCAGCATGGCAGTGTCTCCAGCGGCGCGGGCGCATCTTCGACTACCCAGGTGTCCTTGGTGCCGCCGCCTTGCGAGCTGTTCACCACCAGCGAGCCCTGTCGCAATGCCACGCGTGTCAGCCCGCCGGGTACCACCGTGACTTCATCGCGCGTGGAAAGCACGAAGGGCCGCAGGTCCACGTGGCGCGGTGCGAGGCCGCTTTCCACGAAGGTGGGGGAGGTGGATAGCGCCAACGTCGGCTGCGCGATGTAGCGTTCGGGGTGCGCCACGATGCGTTCGCGGAACGCGGCAATTTCCGCCTTGGTGGCGGTGGGCCCGATGAGCATGCCGTAACCGCCGGCTCCGTGGACTTCCTTCACGACCAGCTCCGGCAGGTGCGCCAGCACGTGTGCCAGTTCGTCGGGGCGCCGCAAGATCCACGTGTCCACGTTGTCCACCAAAGGCGCTTCGCCGAGGTAGAAGCGAATCATCTCGGGCACGTAGGGGTAGATGGACTTGTCGTCCGCCACGCCCGTGCCGATGGCGTTCGCGATGGTCACGCGGCCCGCGCGGTAGGCATGCAGCAGGCCGGGCACACCCAGCGTGGAGTCCGCGCGGAAGGCGAGCGGGTCGAGGAAGTCATCGTCGAGGCGGCGGTAAAGCACGTCCACGCGCTGCGGGCCTCGCGTGGTGCGCATCCACAGGCGTTCATCGCGCACGAATAGGTCCTGGCCTTCCACCAGCTCAATGCCCATCTGCTGCGCAAGGAAAGCGTGTTCGAAGTACGCGCTGTTGTAGGCGCCGGGCGTGAGCAGGGCCACGGTGGGGTCCGTTACGCCGGCCGGGGCCACGCGCTTCAGGTTTTCCAGCAGCACGTCCGGGTAGTGCTCTACCGGCGCCACGGCTTGGCTGGTGAAGAGGTCCGGGAAGAGCCGCATCATCATCTTGCGGTTCTCCAGCATGTACGACACGCCGGACGGCACGCGGAGGTTGTCCTCCAGCACGCGGAAACGGCCCTCGTGGTCGCGCACGATGTCGATGCCGGCGATGTGGGCGTAGGTGCTGCCAGGCACATCGATGCCGTGCATCTCCGGGCGGTACTGCGCATTCCCCAGCACCTGCTCCGGCGGAATGAGCCCTGCGCGCAGGATTTCCTGGCCATGGTAGATGTCGTGCAGGAAGGCGTTCAGCGCGCGAACGCGCTGCTTCAGGCCGGCTTCCAGCAGCGTCCATTCCGAGCGGGGCATGGAGCGCGGCACCACGTCGAAGGGGATGAGCCTTTCCGTGCCTTCGTCTTCGCCGTAGACGGCGAAGGTGATGCCCACACGGTGGAAGAGGGCGTCCGCTTCGGCGCGCTTTTCGGCGAGCCAGTCGGTGGAGCGCCGCGCCAGCCAGTCGGCATAGCCGCGACAGTGCGGGCGCGGCTGCCCCTGTGGGTCGAGCATCTCGTCGTAGGGCGCGGGCAAGGCCATGTTGTCGTTCTCCTGCCCCGATACTAGCGAGAAACGTGCCAAGGGGTGAGGAGTCGGTAGATTCGGGGCACTGGACTGATTTGGCGGGACTTTCTCGTGGCGATCGAGACTGTCGTAGCCTGGTGCTGCACCAAAATGGCGCGGCCGGATCTTCGTTTGCTTCAACCTGCCTCATCCGGAGGCGCATGTCCTGCCGGGCTACCCGCCGTCTGCCAGCCCTGAGTTTTCAATTTGCGGGCTTCGAATTTACAATCTGCGGAGTTTGAGTTTACAATTTGCGGACCATGAATTTGCAATCTGCGGACCCCGGGGCGCCCTACCGGCTGCGACATGCAGAGCCGTTGCTTGCGGCCAGCTTGCTGGATTCGCCTGCCGTCTTGCTGCATGGCCCCCGCCAGTCCGGCAAGACCACGCTGGCCCGGCACGTCAGTTCCGCGGGCCGCGAGTACTTCAGCTTCGACGACTTTGCCTTGCGCGAAGCGGCGGTATTCGACCCGGTTGGGTTCGTTGACCGGTTGCCGCCCAGAGTGATGCTGGACGAGGTACAGCGGGTGCCCGGCCTGTTTGCCCAGCTCAAGCTCGCTATCGACAAGCAGCGGGTTCCCGGCCGCTTCCTGTTGGCGGGGTCAGCGAACCTGCTCGCGTTGCCCACGCTGGCCGATTCGCTCGCCGGTCGGTTGGCCTTGGTGCCAGTGTTGCCCTTTTCTCAAGCAGAGTGGGGCGGCGTTGCGAATCCTGTTGCTGCGGCTCTCCATTCTGGCGATTGGGACGCCCTGTCCGGGCGGCGCTGGCAGCCGTTGCGGGGCGCCTTGCTGGAGGCAATCGCTGGCGGTGGCTACCCGGCGGCGCTGCAACGTGCCCCGGGGCGTCGTCGTGCTTGGTACCGCGACTACGTTAAATCCATCGTGGAGAGGGATTTGCTGGATCTGGTCCGGTTGCGTTCACCGGACGTCGTCCAGCCATTGTTGTCCGCAGTCGTGGCGGCAACCGGACAGATTCTGAACCTCAGCGAGCTCGCTTCGGGTCTGGCCGCCAGCCGCCCGACGTTGACGACCTATCTGCAGTGGCTGGAACGGTTGTTTCTGGTGGACGTGCTGCCGGCCTATGCGAACAACCGCCTGAGCCGCTTGATCAAGACGCCCAAAGTCCACGTGGCGGACACCGGCATCGGTTGCGCCCTGCTGGGGCTTGAGGCAAGGGACCTGGCGGCAGATCCCGTCGTTGCCGGACGGCTGCTGGAGTCCTTCGTGCACGCTGAACTGCGTCGCTGGTATGCCTCCGGCGACGACCCCCCGTCGATGTTCCACTTCCGCGACCGCGAAGGCTACGAGGTGGATCTTGTGCTCGAGTGGGGAGTGCGGGCAGTGGTCGGGGTGGAGGTGAAACTCGCAGCCTCGGTTCAGCCGCGGGACTTCCGTGGGCTACGCCGCTTGGCCGAGGCTTGCGGCACGCGCTTCCGTGCCGGTGTGATCTTTCATGACGGCGAACACTTGCTGTCCTTTGGTCAAGGCCTCTACGCTGTGCCCCTCGCCGCCCTCTGGAACCCCGCATGACCCGCAACCAGTACGACTGCAGCAAGTGCCCCGGCTTCTGCTGCAGCTATTCCCGCATCGCCATCTCGGACAACGACATCAAGCGCCTGGCGAAGCACTTCGAACTGCCGTTCGAGCAGGCGCGCGACAAGTTCACCTACCACTACACGGCGGATGGTTGCGACGAGCGCGTGCTGCGTCACCACAAGGATGAGATTTACGGGTCCATCTGCCGCTTCTTCGACCGCGAGGCGAGGCGCTGCACGGTGTACACCGCGCGCCCGTACGTTTGCCGCACCTACCCCTATGGCAGCAAGTGCGGCTATTACGAGTTCCTGAAGTTCGAACGCACCCACCAGGGCGACGACGAACACATCCCGACCTGCTAGCTAGAAGTCGGGAGCATTGTGGGAGGGAGCTTGCTCCCGACAGTGCTGGGCCAAGAGTCGCGAGCAAGCTCGCTCCTACAGCCGACAGGAAGAGTCGCGAGCAAGCTCGCTCCTACAGAGCGTCAGATCACCCGGCCAGCGCGCCGGTTTCCAGGTTGATGCCTTCGGCGGCGAGGGCATCCACGAGGCGCTGCAGGCGCTCGCCGTAGCGAGCTGCGCGGCCGGAGCGCACCGCCACCGGTTCGCGGGCTTCCACGGCGCTGAAGGTGGCGATGGGGCGCTCCACTTCCTGGAAGCGCAGGCACTGGGCTTCGAACGGCAGGCCCACGGCTTCCAGCAAACGCGGTGCGGCCTGCTCGAAGTCCCGCGCGAAGTCTTCGTACTGCACGTGAACAATGCGGCCGGGCAGTGCTTGCTCGTAGTGCTGCATCAGGCGCGCATAGCGGCCGTACTGCGCGGCAATATCTTCCCAGCGATGGGTGAAGGCCCACAGCTTGCTGAACTCTTGCCGCCAGATGGACAGAGCCGTTTCCACCGGGTTGCGGCGCACGTGCACCACGGCCGCGTCCGGGAAGAGCTGCAGCAGCAAGCCGATGGATTCGTAGTTCAGTGGGTGCTTGTCGGTGAAGTGGTCCGCGCCTTCGCGCACGGGCACGCTGGCCAGATAGGCCTCGCGCCAGTGGTTGAGCATGGCCTCGTCAACGGTACCGCCTTGGTCCGTGACGGCGAGCCAGGCGCGCTGGATTTGCGGCAGCACCGTGCGTTCGCCACAAGCGAGCACCTGCGAGTGCGCGCCCAGCACGGCTTCCAGCAGCGTGGTGCCACTGCGCGGCATGCCCACGATGAACACCGGGCGCGCGCGGTCGGCGGGCTTCGCGGCCGGGGCGGGCGCGCTGGCGACCGTCTGGCGCAGCTTGCCGAGGCGCACCGCTTCTTCAGCCGGGCGGTGCTGGCGCTCCTCGCGGGTATCGCGTTCCGCGCAGAGGGCGTGGGCGCGCTCGAAGGCGGCCAGGGCGGCATCCATGTCGTCGCGAGCTTCGGCAGCATGGGCCAGGCTGAACGCCGCCGGAATGC